>CAZAIW010000010.1:0-25155 GCA_964485285.1 uncultured Burkholderiaceae bacterium
AGGTTGTAGACCTTGGTCCACTTGGCGATGAAGGCGGTATAGGCCAACAGCTGCTGTTTGTGCCCAGCCGACAAGGGCAAGCCCAAAGCCTGTAGACCCGCCTCTAGCTGACTTTGCATTTAGTGGTGCGCCTTTGCTGCTGGCTCGCCCTGCTGCGTCCCGCTCTTTTGCGCCTGTTGGTAGTGGCGCTTTTTTAAGTGGACATGCAACAGGGCAATCGCGGCGGGCGTTACGCCCGAGATGCGGGATGCCAGGCCCAAGGTTTCTGGACGCGCTTTTGCTAATTTTTGGCGCACCTCAATGCTCAGGGCGGACACCTGCGCATAGTCGAGATCGGGGGGGAGTTTGGTATTTTCGTGAACCAAAGCGCGCGCCACCTCGCCGTGCTGCCGCTCAATATAGCCCGCGTATTTGATGGCGATTTCGATCTGCTCGATCACCGATCGGTCAAAGTCCGGCGCATCCGCGCCAGGGTCAATATCGGGTGCCGTGGGGCGCGAGCCATCCACCCTTGTCAGCCCCATCACCTGAGCATAGGAGATGCCCGGGCGACGCAGCAAGTCCACAAGGCTGTATTCGCGCTCCAAGGGCTTGCCCAGCACGCGCGTCGCCTCTTGTGGCGTGACGTTTTTAGGGCTCATCCACAGCCCGCGCAGGCGCTCTGTTTCACGTGAAACAGCGTCCCGCTTGCGACAATAAGCAGCCCAGCGCACGTCGTCCACCAAGCCCAGCGCTCGCCCCGCCTCGGTCAGCCGGCTGTCGGCGTTGTCTTCGCGCAGCTGCAAGCGATACTCCGCCCGACTGGTGAACATGCGATAGGGTTCGGTTACGCCTTTGGTGACCAAGTCGTCTACCAACACGCCCAAATAAGCCTCGTCGCGCCGTGGTAGCCATGCGTCTTTACCTTGCGCCTGTAGCGCAGCATTGGAACCCGCAAAAAGCCCTTGCGCGGCAGCCTCTTCGTAACCCGTTGTGCCATTGATTTGTCCGGCAAAAAATAGCCCGCCAATCTGCTTGGTCTCAAAGCTGGTTTTGAGCGAACGGGGGTCAAAGTAGTCGTACTCAATCGCATAACCAGGACGCAAAATGTGGGCGTTTTCTAAGCCCTCCATGGAGCGCACCAACTCGTATTGAATATCAAACGGCAAGCTGGTCGAGATGCCGTTGGGATAGTACTCGTGCGTGGTCAGCCCCTCGGGTTCTAAAAAAATCTGATGACTTTCTTTGTCGGCAAACCGGTTAATTTTGTCTTCCACACTGGGGCAATAGCGCGGGCCCACGCCCTCGATCTTGCCGGTAAACATGGGGCTGCGGTCAAACCCCGAGCGAATGATGTCATGCGTCTTGCTGTTGGTGTGTGTGATGTAGCAAGGCATCTGCTCAGGGTGCATGGCGCGGTTGCCCATCAAGCTGAACACGGGCATGGGGGTTTCAACCACGCCATCGTTATTGGCCATGCCGTCGCCCGGTTGACGCAGGCACTTGCTAAAGTCGATGCTGCGCCCATCAATACGCGGCGGTGTGCCCGTTTTGAGTCGCCCTTGCGGCAGCTTTAACTCTTTGAGTCGGCTGGATAAGCGCACCGCTGGCGGGTCGCCCGCCCGCCCCGCAGAAAAGTTCTCTAGCCCAATGTGGATGCGGCCATCTAGGAACGTGCCTGCCGTGAGCACCACGGTTTTGGCAAGGAAGCGAATGCCGCTTTGGGTTACCACGCCCGTTACTCGCTCTTGTCCATCGACGCTGGCAACGGTCAGGTCATCACAAGCTTGTTGAAAAAGCCAAAGATTAGGCTGGTTTTCTAGGCGGCGGCGTATGGCGGCTTTGTACAACAGACGATCCGCCTGCGCTCTGGTTGCTCGCACGGCGGGGCCTTTGCTGGAGTTCAATATCCGAAACTGGATGCCCGCCTCGTCGGTGGCCAGCGCCATCGCACCGCCCAAAGCATCCACCTCTTTCACCAAGTGTCCCTTGCCGATACCGCCAATGCTGGGGTTGCAGCTCATCTGCCCCAGCGTCTCGATGTTGTGCGTGAGCAAAAGTGTCGCCGCGCCCATGCGGCTGCTGGCCAGCGCCGCCTCGGTGCCCGCGTGTCCGCCGCCGACCACGATCACATCAAATTGTTTAGGATATTGCATCGGGGCATTTTAGCTTTGCGCCGCAAAAATCAAGGCCGCGCAGAGCCCGCCTTCTGCGCTGGCTTTTTGCAACACAAAAGTAGCGCCCAATAAGTCCGCGTATGTCGAGACGATGGACAAGCCCAGGCCCACACCCGATCCGGCAGCGCCGCGATCACCCTGGCGACTCCTAGGGGCTTGCTGCCAACGGTCTTTGTAGCGCTGCATATCCTCTGGGGTTAAGCCCTGTCCGTTATCGGTCACCATGAGCCAGATGTGATTCTCTTGTTGCCTTGCCGCAACGGTGATGCACGGCTGCTTTGCACCGCACCCATAACGCAGGGCGTTATCCATCAAATTGTCCAGCACCGCATCGATCAAGACTCGCTGCCCACGCACCCGCAAGGGCGCGGAGCCATCCACGCCTTCGGCTCCTAAATCCACCCGCAAACTATCGGCGCGCGCCAAGTGGCGCAAGGTGGCCGCACGCACCACCGGCACCAAATCGAGCGTCGTCAGTTGCACGGTATGACGCGCCTCATCGGCAAAGGCCAAGGCCAGCAATTGATCGATTAAGTGGCTGGCGTGATCCGCACTTGCCAACAAGCGCTGCATTCGCTCTAGCGTCACCGATTCGGTGCTCTGTGTGAGTGCATGCTCCGCTTGCAAACGCATACTGGCAAGCGGCGTGCGAAGCTCGTGCGCGACGTTGCCGGAAAACTCCCGCTGCGCTGCGATGCCCTGTTGCAAGCGATCAAACAGCGCATTGATAGCGCGTCCTACGTGCTCGACATCCACCGTTTCTGCGTCTTGCGCCAGCGTGGGCGGAACATGCCCTAAGTCACGCAGATCGCGCTGCTCCAAGGCATCCCGCAATTGCGATAAGGGCTGCACATCTTGTTCCACCTGCCGCCGCAACCAAAAGGCTAAGAGCGCCAGCAGCATGACCTGCGGAACCAGTCCCGCTACCAGCAAGCGACTCAGTAGCCGATTGCGGCTTTGCGTTGTTTGCGCAACCACCACCACAAAGGGCGCGGGTGAGGTGCGACCCAGCGACACGATGCGCACCGAGCGCCCCAGATACGTGCCATCGACCCACGTGGGCGCTGCTGTCCCATCGACCACCCACGCCTCATCAGGCGATGAGCGAGCGGGTGGGCGTAGCGCCACATGCCCGGCCAGCAAGCGCCCATCGGCTCGCCATAGCGCAAAGTAGTTTGACTCGGACTGATCGAACAGCACCGCACGCATCTCCGCGTCCGTTAAGCTCAGGCTCAGCCCCTGCTGCGCATCCATACGCACCTGCGCAGATAGCGCATAGGCATCGTCTAACAACGAGCGGTCGTAAGCCTGTGTTGTGAAGTAGTAGGCAAAGCCAATCACCAAAGCCGAACCCAGCGCCCACGTCACCACCAGAGGCCACAGCACGTGGCGCAAAAGCTTAAAGCGCAGCGAAGGTTTGCGTCTATGAGCCAGGGGCGACCTCCTGCTCAAAAGTCACCTCAGGTTGCACGCGGTAGCCTAGGCCGCGCACCGTCACAATGGCCGCGCCGGTTCCGGCCAAGCGCTTGCGTAGCCGAGAAATAAAGGACTCCAGCGCGTTATCGCCCAGCACATCGTCACTGCGTGAGAGTTTGTCGGACATCATTTTTTTACTCACCACGCGCCCCAGCGGCGAGAGCAGCTCGACCAAGACTTCGTACTCACGCGCGGGTAGCGTCCAATCGACACCGTCACAAAAAATGCGCCGCGCACGGCGATCTAAAGTCAAGCGTCCAATGGAGACCACATCGTCCGCACCCAAGCTGCGCCGCACCAAGGCTCTGAGGCGTGCTTCGACTTCGCCCATGTCAAAAGGCTTGCCCATATAGTCGTCCGCGCCTGCGTCTAAGCCAGCGATACGCTCTTCGGTTCGGTTGCGGGCGGTGAGCACGATCACCGGTGTTTTGTCGCCCCGCTGGCGTGCTTTCCTCAGCGCCACAAGCCCGGAGCCGCCCGGCAAGTTCAGGTCGAGCAGCACCGCATCAAACGGCTGCACGCGCCACCAGTGCTCGGCCTGGGGCAAGTCAAATGCACCCTCCACGCGGTGACCGAGCAGCAGCAGGTGCTGCGTCATCGCCTCGTGCAAAGCGGGGTCATCTTCAACCAAAAGAATTCGCATGATTTACAACAACGTCCACAAAAGTTTTATCGAAGTCAGGTCTTGGTCAGCAGCCAAGCCGTACAAACGTGCTCCATGAGGATACCCCACAAACGCTATTATTTTCTGCTTGCCGGTTGGGCGCTGTGCGCCTGCGCTGCGCTTGCGCAAACACCCGCCGCACCGACTGCGCCCGCCCCACGCACGATCACCTTGCAAGAAGCGCTTGCCACGGCGACACGCAACATCGACGCGCAAATTGGCCAGCAACAACTGGCAGCCGCTCGCGCTGATGTGATGGCGGCAAACCACGCGCCGCTGCCGGTGCTCTCCAGCAGCGTGTCACAGATGGATTTACAGCACGGCGTGGGCGGCGGCTCTTGGCTGGTCGACAAACGGGTCGATAAAAATCTGGGACTGGACTGGACGTGGGAGCGCGGCAATAAGCGTGCGCTGCGTACCCAAGCGGCGGAGCAAGCGGCCAGCGCCAGCGCACATGACTTGCAAGAAATCATGACGCAGCAAAAGCTCTACGCCAGTAGCGCTTTTTTTGATTTGCTGGCCGCGCAAGAGCGTGTCCGCCAAACCAGCGCCCTTGCGGCCAGCGCCCAGCAATTGGCCGATGTCGCCGCCAAACGCCTAGCGGCGGGCGATCTATCCGCACAAGATGCCGCGCGTAGCAACATCGAGGCACAGCGTGCCAAAAATGATGCGGTGCTAGCCGAGCAAGTTCGCGCCGAAGCCGAGCTTGCTCTGGGCCTCGTCCTCGGCTTGGGCACAAACCAACTCGTCGCCTCTGCCCCCGGCTCGCTTGAAAAAACCAAGCAGGGAGCAGACACCGCCGCGTGGGTCAGCAACCGCGCCGATGTCAAAGCCGCCGCCGCGCGTGTGGCCTCTGCCCAAGCGGCACTGGACAACGCGCTGGCGCTCACAAAGAACGATGTCACCGTTGGCACGGCGATAGACCACTTTCCGGGCACCTCCACCCGCATGCTCACGCTGCGCATGCAGCTTCCTCTGCAGCTGGGCGCTCTGGGTGGCTATACGTTTAGCGGCGAGATTGCGCGGGCCCAAGCCCAGCTAGCCAGTGCCGAAGCCGCGCTTGAGAGGGCTCGCCAAGCCGCCGCCAGCGATGCCGCAAGGCTAGCAAGAGCGCTGCAAAGCAGCCAAGAACGCGCCATCCGCTACAACGAGACGATCAACCCACAAGCCAAGCAAGTCGCCGAGCAAGCCGAGCTTGCCTACAACAAAGGCGCGTTATCGCTGACCGACCTGCTAGAGGCGCGTCGCACGTGGCGTGCCACAACGCTTGAAGCCATTGCTGCGCAAACAGATTTCGACAAAGCCCTCACCGCTTGGAACATCCGTACAGAGGCCCTCAAATGACGACCATGGCACAAAAATCAACACCCCCATCGGCTGCAAGCCTTATCCGCATTGGCCTCGTTGCCCTATCAGTCCTGCACGCCTTGCTAGTTGCGGCCTGCAAGGAAGCACCCCATCCAAAACCAGACGCATCCGCCCCAATTGTGCAAGGCCAGCACATCCGCTTTGCCGCGAACCACCCGCAGCTCGCGCTGTTAGATGTCTCCGCTGCAACCGCAGCGCAGCGCCTCTCGATCGAGTTGCCCGCCAAGCTGGTATGGAATGAAGACCGCACCCAGCGCATCTACGCCAGTTTTGCTGGACGCGTGACCAGCATTCGCGCGGATGTGGGACAGGCTGTCACGGCTGGGCAAGCCTTAGCCAGCTTGGCTTCCCCCGAGTTCGGTGCAGCGCAAGCAGAGACCGCCAAAGCGCTTGCCGATTTGCGCGTCACGCAGCAGGCACTCACGCGGCAAAAAGAGTTGTTTGGCGCAGGCATCGTTGCACGCAAAGAGCTAGATGCCGCCGAGGCCGATGCCGCCAGAGCCCGCGCAGAGGCCAACCGCGCACAAGCGCGTACCCAGCTCTACGGCACACCCGCCAACACCGGCGATGTCAATCAGCAGCTCATGCTTGCTAGCACCATCGGCGGCGTGGTTGTCGAGCGCAATTTGAATCCGGGTCAAGAGCTACGCCCCGATCAATCGGGCGCAGGCGTGGCACCTTTGTTTACCGTCTCTGACCCCAGCAGCTTGTGGGTGCAAATTGATGCCCGCGAGTCCGACATCGCAAGCCTCAAGCCGGGTAGCGCATTTGAGGTGGTCGTGCCCAGTTTGGGTGGACAAGTCTTTCAAGCCGTTGTGAAAGCGGCGGGCGACTACATTGACCCCATCACGCGCACCATCAAGGTTCGCGGCTTGATCGCCAACCCCAAGCGCTTGCTCAAAGCCGAAATGCTGGTCACCGCTCGCATCTGGCGGCAACTGCCTGCGCAAAGCGTCTCGATCCCTGCCACAGCCGCCTTGCTCTATGGTGCCAAACATCAAGTCTTTGTGCAAAGCGCGCCCGGCACGTTTGAGCCGCGCGAGGTTGAGCTGGCCTACGAAGGCCCGCGCGAAGTGGTGATTGCTAAAGGCCTGCAAGCGGGTGAAACCGTGGTGAGCAATAACACGCTGTTGCTCGCGCGTTTATGGCGGCTCTCGCAAGATCAAGCACCCCTCACAACCCCCGCAGGCTCTTCGCCCAAAGCCACGCAGCCAGCGGTGCGGAGCACGCCATGAAAAAGCTGATTCGCTTTGCACTTTATCAGCCGCTGTTTGTTGTGCTGGGGGTGTTGGTCTTTGTTTTAGCGGGCGTGTTCGCGTTTAAGAACTTATCAGTGGAGGCCTTTCCCGATGTCACCGACACGCAAGTCACGGTAATTGCGCTTTATCCGGGCCGAGCGGCCGAGGAGGTAGAAAAACAAGTCACGCTACCGCTGGAGGTTGCGCTCTCGGGCTTGCCCAACTCCATCCGCGTGTTCTCGCATACGCAGTTTGGTTTGTCATTCACGGTTGTGACCTATAACGACAGCGTGAACGTGAATGTCGCTAGGCAAGAAGTGAACGAGCGCTTACGCAGCGTTGATTTGCCGCTAGGTGCCGAGGTCAACGTCGCGCCCAATGCGACGCCGGTGGGTGAGATCATTCGCTACCGCGTCAAAGGCGATGGGCTGTCCAGCACCGATTTGCGCACGCTACAAGACTGGGTGATTGAGCGCGGCATCCGCCAAGCGCCCGGCGTAGCCGATGTGGTGGCCATGGGCGGCTTCATCAAGCAATACGAAGTTCAACCCGATCTGGATAAGCTGCGCGCCTATAAACTGACCTTTCAAAATCTGCTAGATGCCTTGGGCCGAGGGAACTCGAATGTGGGCGGAAGCTACGTGGCGCAAGGCGCTCAGCAATATGCGATTCGCGGCATCGGGCTGCTCCAGTCGCCCGACGACATTGGTCGCATCGTGGTGGCCGCACGCGGCGGCACACCGATTTTGATTCGCGACTTGGCTCAGGTCAAAATTGGTGCCGTCCCACGCCTTGGCGTGGTGGGGCAAGACGTGGATGATGACATCGTGCAAGGTATCGTCATCATGCGCAAAGGCGAAAACGCCAGCGTGGTGCTTAAAGCGGTGAAGGAAAAAATCGCCGAGATCAACAGCAAGTCGCTTCCGAAAGGCGTGAGCATTGAGCCGTTTTATGACCGCACGTGGCTCATGTCAAAAACCCTAGGAACCGTTTTTAAAAACTTGGTCGAAGGGGCGCTTTTGGTGTCGCTCATTCTGTATCTGTTTTTTTACAATCTGCGTGCCTCACTGGCTGTGGTGCTGGTCATTCCACTGGCGTTATTAGCGACCTTTTTGGGACTCAAAATAATGGGGGTGCCCGCCAATTTGCTCAGCTTGGGTGCGATGGACTTTGGCATTATTGTGGACGGTGCCGTGATTGTGGTGGAGAACATCATGCACCGACTGGCGGAAAAACGTGACGGACTGGACGATGCCACGCGGCGCACCGAAGTGATCAACGCAACCGTTGAAGTAGGTCGTCCGACGCTTTTCTCCATGCTCATCATCATTGCGGCGCACGTCCCTATTTTTGCGCTACAGCGGCACGAGGGGCGCATCTTTCAACCGATGGCGTTATCGGTGGTCGCGGCACTGATTGGTTCGCTGATCTTTTCGCTCACACTGGTGCCGCTGCTGGCTTACTGGATGCTCAAAAAAAACCTGCCGCACGGTGACAACCGCATCGTGGCTTGGTGCAAGCGCCTGTACACGCCTGCGCTAGACTGGGCTTTAGCCAACACGCGCAAAGTGGTGATTGCTTCTGGATGCTGCTTTGCTGGCGCACTGCTGGCAGCATCCCAATTGGGTTCGGAGTTCCTCCCCGAGCTGGATGAAGGCACAACATGGGTCAACATCCGCATTCCTACCAGCATGTCTAATGAACAAGCGACGCAAACCTTGCGCGCCGTACGCAAAACGTTGCTGAGCGTTCCCGAAGTTAACACCACTGTCTCTAAAGCCGGCCAACCCGAAGATGGCACGGATCCCAAAACCATCAGTATGGCGGAGGTTTTTGTTGACATCAAGCCGCCTGAGCAATGGCGCAAAGGCATGACCAAAGCAAAAATTATTGACGAGATGGACAAAGCCATCGTTAACACCATCCCCGGCATGGAGCCAACATTTTCTCAACCCATACGCGATAACGTTTTGGAGTCTATTTCGCAAATTGATGGCCAAATTGTCATTAAGATTTCCGGGGACAGCTTAGATGAGCTGCGCCGCATCACCGGCACGATTGAACAAGAAGTCAAACAAGTCGGTGGTGTTTATCGCAGTGAGATTAACCGCCAAGGTGAGGTTCCCCAGTTGGTGATTGACATCGACCGAGACCGGGCAGCAAGGCTGGGACTCAATGTCCAAGACATCCAAGATGTTGTTGAGTCGGCGCTAGCTGGCAAAGCCGCCACGCAGCTATGGGAGGGCGAGCGCAAGTTTGCCGTGTCCGTGCGCTTACCCGCCGACAAGCGAGAAATTGGGCGCCTCTCCAGCATCCCCATCCCCACGCCCGATGGTGGCTACGCCGCACTTGGCAGCGTTGCGAATATCCGCGAGACCAGCGGCGCGATGAACATCTCGCGCGAGGCGGGTCGGCGCACCATGGCCATTGGTATTTTTATCAAAGGACGAGACATGGGATCGGTCGTCGCCGACATGAAGGAGCGCGTCGAGAAAAACGTCAAAATTCCCAGCGGCTACGTCGTGAATTGGTCGGGTGAGTTTGAAAACCAAGAGCGTGCGATGCAGCGCTTATCCATGGTGGTTCCCATCTCTCTCTTGCTGATTTTTGTGCTGCTCTTTGATGCGTTTAGCTCACTCAAAATGGCGGGGCTGATTTTGATCAACGTGCCGCTGGCCTTGATTGGCGGCTTTGTCGCTTTGTTTGTCCTGTCTATCCCGCTCTCTGTGTCGGCAGCCATTGGTTTTATCGCCTTGTCAGGACAGGCGGTGCTCAATGGTGTGGTGATGTTGACCGTCTTCCAACAACTCCGGGAGAAGGGGCTTCGTGTGGTCGAGGCGGTGAAAGAAGGCTCGATGCAGCGCCTGCGCACGGTGCTAATGACGGCGCTGCTGGCCGCACTGGGTTTGCTGCCCATGGCGATCTCTACCGACATTGGCGCAGAAACGCAGCGCCCACTGGCCGTGGTGGTGATTGGTGGACTGGTGACCGCCACCTTGCTCACACTTTTGGTGTTACCCGTGCTGTATGTGGCGTGGTTTAAAGACCCGGAGGAGTCCTCTTAAATATCGATATTAGCCGCGCGTAGCGCATTCGTTTCGATAAAGTCACGGCGCGGCTCCACCTCGTCGCCCATGAGCATGGTGAACACGCGGTCAGCTTCGATGGCATCATCAATTTTGACTTGCAATAAACGGCGCACCTCAGGGTCCATGGTCGTCTCCCACAGCTGCTCGGGGTTCATCTCACCCAAGCCCTTGTAGCGCTGACGACCAACGGCACTGTCGGCTTGCTGCAAAAGCCACACCATGGCATCCCGGAAGTCACTCACCTTTTGCTCTTTTTGGCGCTCGCCTTCACCGCGATAAATAACGCCACCTTCGCCAATTAAGCCGTTGAAGGTTTCTGCCGCGCGGCGTAGCGCCGCATAGTCATTACCACGCACAAAATCACTGTGGATGATGCTGGGTTTCGCGTTTCCGTGGATGTAACGGGTAATCACCAGTTGCAACTTGTCGGTGCGCATATCCACCTCGGCACGCACCACCGCCCGGACTCCCGATGTTGACTCCGCAGCCTCCAGCGCCGCCTGCATGGCAGCCGCCGAAGCCGCCGCCGCATCCATATCTTCAAGGCGCACAGCAACGCCATTGGCAATGGCGCGAAGCGCATCCATATCCATCCAATTGGACAAGCGATCAATCACTGTTTGCGCCATTTGGTATTGCCGAGCCACCTCTGCGAGCGCCTCACCGGCGACCATTTCTTGCCCAGCACTGGGCATCAAGCGGGCGCCTTCTAACGCCACTTTGAGCATAAAGGCATCTAACTCATGAGCGTCTTTCAAGTACTGCTCGTGCTTGCCCACCTTGACTTTATAAAGCGGTGGCTGAGCAATATAAATGTGACCGCGCTCCACAAGCTCGGGCATCTGACGGTAGAAAAAGGTCAGCAGTAGCGTTCGGATATGCGCCCCATCCACATCGGCATCGGTCATGATAATGATGCGGTGGTAACGCAGCTTATCAATTTTGAAGTCGTCCTTACCAATCCCTGTACCAAGTGCGGTAATGAGCGTCACAATTTCATTGCTTGCCAGTAGCTTTTCGTAGCGGGCTTTTTCAACATTCAAAATTTTGCCGCGCAACGGCAAAATCGCTTGGAACTTGCGATCTCGGCCTTGCTTCGCCGAGCCTCCAGCAGAGTCTCCTTCCACCAAATAAACTTCGCACAGCGCGGGGTCTTTCTCTTGGCAATCAGCCAACTTGCCCGGCAAGCCCATACCGCCCATGACCGTTTTGCGCGTTGCCTCACGCGCCTTACGCGCCGCCTCGCGCGCCCTTGCGGAGTCCATGATTTTTCCGCAAATAATTTTTGCATCGGTTGGGCGCTCTTCTAAGAACTCGGTGAGTGTTTTGGCAACAATCTCTTCAACCGGCGCACGAACCTCGCTGGAGACCAATTTATCTTTGGTTTGACTGGAAAATTTAGGCTCTGGAACTTTGACCGATAGCACACACGCCAACCCCTCGCGCATGTCCTCACCGCTCACCTCGACTTTTGCTTTTTTCGCTAGTTCGTTGTCTAAAATGTATTTGTTAATCACGCGCGTCATCGCCGCACGAACACCGGTCAAATGGGTTCCGCCATCACGCTGCGGGATATTATTGGTGAAGCACAATAAACTTTCGTTATACCCGTCATTCCACTGCATAGACACTTCCACACCAATACTGGTGCCGGGTATACCGCCATAGGTTTCGGAGGGGCGCTCGCCTGCCGCGTAAAAGATATTGGGATGCAAAACGTTTTTGCCTTTGTTGATGAACTCAACAAAACCCTTCACACCACCCGCAAAAGCAAAATTATCCTCACGCTGATTCCGTTCATCAATTAAACGGATTTTGACACCGTTATTCAAAAACGATAACTCACGCAAACGTTTCGCAAGAATATCGTAGTGAAAATCAATGTTGTTAAATATCTCAGGGTCAGCTAGAAAATGAACTTCCGTACCGCGTTTGTCAGTCGTACCCGTCATACGCATGGGCGAGACTTCGATGCCATCAACCGTCTCCAGCAAACGATTTTGCACCGCGCCTTTCGCAAACTCAATTTCGTGCACCTTGCCATCACGGCGAACCGTTAAACGCAGCCACTGGGACAATGCATTAACGCAAGACACGCCCACGCCATGCAAACCACCTGAGACCTTATAACTGTTCTGGTTAAATTTACCACCGGCATGCAACTCGGTCAGCGCTATCTCTGAGGCACTACGCTTGGGTTCATGCTTGTCATCCATCTTCACGCCGGTTGGAATCCCGCGTCCGTTGTCCGTCACACTGATGGAGTTATCGCTATGAATGGTGACCACAATATCGTCGCAGTGCCCGGCTAAGGCTTCATCAATCGAGTTATCAACCACCTCGAACACCAAGTGATGTAAACCCGTACCGTCCGAGGTGTCTCCAATGTACATGCCTGGGCGTTTACGAACCGCCTCAAGCCCCTCTAAAATTTGAATAGACCCCTCACCATACTGCGCAGAATCAAGAGCCGCCTGCTGCGCCGTCACAACCATAGGAATGTGTGTGTCAGCGCCGATATTTGTGTAATTTTCAGACATGAATAACCTAGCTTAAAAAGCTTAAAAACGAGCAGGATAATTTAGATGCGCATGGGCATCACAACGTAGCGATAGGTCGCATTCTCAGGAATGGTGAATAAAGCTGAGCTATTACCATCCGAAAGTTCAATCCCCACCATTTCTTGCGACATATTGGCTAAAGCATCAATCAGATAGGTGACATTAAAACCGACCTCAATGGCATCCCCACCGTAGTCAATATCCAACTCCTCAACCGCCTCCTCTTGCTCGGCGTTGCTCGATGAGATGCGCAATAAATGATCTTCAAAATTAAGGCGAACACCTTTAAATTTATCGCTCGTTAAAATTGCCGTCCGTTGCAGCGAGGTTAATAATGTTTGACGCCCCACGGTCACGTGATTGGTATAACCTTTTGGAATGACGCGGTTGTAATCAGGAAACTTCCCTTCGACCAACTTACTCACAAACTCCATGGTTCCAAAATTGAATTTTGCTTGGTTGTTAGCAAATTGAATATCAATCTTGTCATCGCTATCGGTCAATAAACGTTGCAACTCCAAAACCGTTTTTCTTGGCAAAATAACTTCTTGTTTCGCAACATCAACATCTAATTCTGAGCTTGAATAGACCAAGCGATGACCGTCGGTTGCAACCAAACTCAGTTTTTTACCATCCACAACAAACAAAATACCGTTTAAGTAATAACGAATATCTTGCACAGCCATGGCGAATGAGACTTGTTGCAGCAAGTCTTTCAACACTTTTTGTGGAATGGAAAAAGAAGCACCAAATTTAGCGGACTCTTGCACCAGAGGAAAATCTTCAGCAGGTAGGGTTTGCAGCGTAAAACGACTCTTACCAGCCTGCAAAACCAATTTGCTACCCTGAGAGGTCAGTGACACGATTTGGTCGCTAGGAAGGGAGCGAAGAATATCAATCAACTTACGCGCACCCACGGTCGTCGTAAAGTTACCGGAATCGCCTCCCATGAGGCCTGCGGCTTTAATTTGAATTTCTAGATCACTAGAAACCACCTGCAGCTGATCATCTTTTTTTCTAAATAAAACATTAGCCAAGATAGGCAATGTGTGACGTCTCTCAACAATGCCCGCGACCGATTGAAGCAAGCTTAAGAACTGGTGTTGTGGGGCTTTGATGATGTTCATGTCTTCCTTAAATAGAGTTGTTTTTAAATTAGTAGTAGTAGATAAGCTGACTCAATTCTGTGACCAACCATAATTTTACTTTAAAATCAATAGGTTATCAACCAATTAAGTTGTGTGTAAAAGTCAAAATACGACAGCATTATTGTAATAACTTTCCTTGTTTTTGTTGGGTTTGTGGATAACTCCAACTTATCCTTTTCTTATCCACATACTTAATTTTTTAACGTTTGTTCAAGGATGTGAAGTTGCTGATTGAGTTCCAAATTTTGCAGCCTCTCTTTGCTCATTTTTCGCACAGCATGTAAAACGGTGGTGTGATCGCGACCACCAAATAAGTCTCCAATTTCTGGCAAGCTGCGCTTGGTCAACTCCTTGGCTAAGTACATGGCGATTTGCCGAGGTCTTGCAATGCTGGCAGGCCGGCGTTTGGAGTACATATCGGCAACTTTAATTTTGTAGTAGTCAGCTACCGTTTTTTGGATGTTCTCAATGGAAATTTGTTGATTCTGTATAGAGAGTAAATCTTTTAAGGACTCCCTAGCCAAACTGATCGAGATGTCTTTGTGGTTGTATTTGGAAAACGCCAGAATTTTCCGAAGTGCGCCCTCTAACTCGCGTACGTTTGAGCGTACATTTTTGGCGATGAAAAAAGCGACATCTTCCGGCATGACAAGACCTTCAGCAAGCGTTTTGCTGATCAGAATCGCGACCCTAAGCTCTAGCTCTGGCGGCTCTAAAGCAACGGTCAAACCCGCATCAAACCTAGACACCAAGCGCTCGTGGATATTGGTGAGGCCTTTGGGGTAGGTGTCACTGGTCATTACAATGTGCGACTTTCTTGCCAGCAACGCTTCAAAAGCGTTAAAAAACTCTTCTTGAGTCCGTTCTTTGTTGGCAAAAAATTGAACATCGTCAATGAGTAGTAAGTCCAAGTTGTGATACCGATGTTTAAAGTCATCAAAGGTTTTTCTTTGATAGGACTTCACAACATCGGTGACAAATTGCTCGGCATGGACATAAAGCACTTTTGCCAAAGGGCGCTCGCTTCGCAATTGATTGCCAATGGCGTGCATAAGATGCGTTTTACCAAGTCCGACACCACCGTAAATAAACAGCGGGTTATAGAGGTCTCCCGGCATATTGGCAACATGAAGACTGGCGGCTCTAGCCATACGATTGGCCGAACCCTCGATCAAGTTGTCAAATCGAAGGCTGGCGTTTAACCGAGTTGTGTTCGCCATGGTGCTTGGGTGCGGCTCTACGTTGGGTGCTGCGGAGACCTCTTCGTCTGCCGATGTGTGCTTGGCGCGCGTGGGTGTTTTGGGCGCGACCGCCGCCGGTGATCTGAGTGCCAAGACAATATCAACGGGTGAGCCTATTAGCGTTTGTAGCGTGTGGACAACTGTCTTGAAGTACTGACTACGTATCCAATCCAGTTTGAATCGGTTGGCAACCCATAAGGTTAAGACGTGCTGACTTGCGTCAAACTCAGCCTCTACCGGTTTTAACCAAGTAAAAATTTGACTAACAGGGATTTTTTTTTCTAATTCAGAAAGACAAGTCGCCCAGAGTGTGGGAGCGTCAATTGCTGCTTTGACCGTTGAAGAAGGCATGTGTGGGTAGGATGTGGCAACTGTGGATAGCTGTAGCCTAACAAGCTAAAAAAGGAGATGGCTGGTTATAGTTATTAACAGCCTTGATGCGCATTTTACGGGATAAAATCGAACCCAACCATGATGGGTACCGAGACAAAAAGCCGGAGATGCTTGTGAAAAAAATACTGGGTTTGATTTCTACTGTTGCGGTTGCGCTTGGGATTTTTTGGGCGGTACTCCAAACAACGGCGACAAATGTGGCGCCGAACTCGGAGTTTGTTTTGCTTGATGCCAGTCGCATCACAACGCAGGACTTAAGCGGCAAAGTAACGCTTGTTAATTTTTGGGCGACCAGCTGCACGACGTGCGTGGCGGAAATGCCAAAAATGGTCAGCACTTATGACAAGTACCGTAGCAAAGGCTATGAGATGGTGGCGGTAGCCATGTCCTATGACCCCCCTAGCTATGTTGTGAATTACGCGCAGTCGCGCAAATTACCGTTTCGCGTTGCGCTTGACAACACGGGCGCGATTGCAAAAGCGTGGGGTGATGTACAGCTCACCCCAACGTCTTTTTTGGTGAACAAAAAAGGGGAAATTGTGAAGCGCTATGTGGGCGAGCCAGATTTTGCTGAACTGCACCTTTTAATAGAAAAACTATTGGCCGCTTGAGTTTGACGAAGGTCGGTGATGCTACAAAAATGACCGATCAAACAGGCCAATGATCGCGTTAATCGCAAGTCCGGTGAGCGTGACCACAATGGCGGCGGCCAGCATGACCTGCAAACTCAGGCGATGCGCATGGTGCGCACCTTCATTGGTACTGTTGGAAAAACGAGTTCCTGGCCACGCATGAAGAACCGCCGATAAGCCGCAAACAGCACCCAGAATCGCCGCCGTGCTCCCGGTGCGTAACCACTTAATGGGCGGTGCCGCGAGCAAAACCGCGTCAAAGCTTGCCCGAACGTCTCCAATAGACAAAATCAGTGCGAGCCCAAGTCCTATCAAAATAGAAAAAAAGATCATGGTGTAGCTGGCAACCACACATGTGGCAGACAAGGCAACAATCCAAGAAATGCAAGGATTGCCTGCTGGAGCGCCATAGGCTGAGTTGATGGTTGAAAAATAACCCGATTGATGTTTTTCAAGCATCTCTAATGCCAATGCGGGTGCAATTAAAAGAGTCATGGTTTGTGCGCAGATCATGGGCGCAGCCGTTGCTACCCAATTGGGCCAAATGAACGCCGTTAACTCGGCGGCTTGTTCGGGTAACAAACTGGGAATGGCAACAAACATGAGGCCACCGGCAAGCGCCGCCATCACAAGGAAAAAAGGCATTAACTCAGCGATTTGTTGATCTCGAAAGTCTTGCATGATGCGCCGTGGTTCGGCAAGGCGCCAGTAACTGCGATGTAGCCATAACTGCCCAAGCGCCTGCCAGCGCTCCGTGATGGCGAGTCGAGTCGTCAAGAGCCCTCCAACTGCTTGCGCGCAGCCGTAGCAGATTGTGCCAGGTCGGTGTAAAACGCCGCCTTTTGGGTCTCGCCAAGCTGCGTGTAGGCACGAGCTAACAAACCTAAGTCGGCTATAACTTTGGCGGATACGCCAAGCGCTTGATCCATTTGTAGTGCCAGCTCGGCGCTTTGGATCGCTTGGGCTAGCTGTCCTTGTGCGAGGTAGGCTTCGCCAAGGCTACGCTGTGCGTTGGCCTTGTCGATTTGTGTTTTAGCCGCCGCTAGCGCGGCATGGGCTTTGGTGAGGCTACTGGGCGCATCACCAGACCGCAAGAGCCAATGGGCGCGTAAGGCGTAAAGCGCCGAAGATGCCTCGCACTGTGCGCCGCATAGGCGTTCAGCAGCAAGGAGGTGTTCATGAGCCGTGGGTTGATTGTTCTCTTGAAGAGACAGTGCGGCGGCGCGGCCGTTGGCCAATAGCCGTGTGGTGCTTGATAGAGCGCTCCAAGGTTGAGCGGATAAGCTAAGGACGTGAGTGATTCGTGCGCGAGCCCTCTCGGCGTGCCCCTCGTCAAGGTCAATGCGAGCAAGGCTGAGCTGTACATTGGCGGCGGCATCCAGCATCGCCAAAGACCGATAAACCTGTTCGGCCATAGCAAAGTCTTTTGCGGCACCGGCTAGGTCGCCCTTCAGGTAGGCGCTGCTTGCGCGGTGCTCTAATCGTTCCGCCCCGGTAAGCGCGGCACTTTTTTCAGGCGCAGCTTTGGGGGACGCGCAGCCGACGAGACATAAAACACCAACCCCCACAAGAGCGGCATATAACCAAGTCCGCGAACGAGGGGGACTGTGCTCGGGGGCGGTCGTATGCTGCATCATCGCTTGGCTTCAAACGCATCCAAAGGGAGTGGCTTGCTAGGAGCATCGCCGGCCACAAAGCTCGACACCGGCCATGTCTTTTTGGCACCATCGGTGATTTCGGCAACATCTTCAGTGACGATGCGTGTGGAGCGCAGGGTGGGCGGAATGTCGGTAGCGGCCTGCGCCGTTATTTTCTGGATGTCGTCCAAGGCTTGATGGACCTTGCTGGACATTTGCGGGACATCTTTTGCGATGGTGGTGTGGAGTGTTTTGACAACCTCTTTGATCTCTCCAACAATAACCGTGCGATCTTGATCAATGCTGATAGCCATGCTTTGCGCAGTTTGACCGATCTGTTTAACTTGACCGGAAACGGTCTCTAAATTGCCCATCACGACATTGACCGAGCCGTGGATGGTTTCGCGCATATTGGCGGCTTCCGAGGTGAGTTTTTTAACGTCATCCAAGATGGGTTCGACTTTGTCCAGTGCGGCGCTTAATTTGCCAACACCATCCTTCGCGATGAGCAAAATGTCTTCAACGTCGCCCCCGGTATGGAGTGCGACCGTTGCATTGGCGTTTAGCGTCCCTTTGGGTCGATCACCGGGGACAAACTCCATGTATTTGGCGCTGATGGGCGTGTCGCGCGAGAGCTTCACTTTTGCGTCCGAACCCAGCAATAACATTTTGTTGGCGTTGATGCGCATACGGACACGAACATTCAGGTCAGACTCTAGGCTAAGCTCGTCAACCTCCCCGATTTTGAAGCCTTTGAGCTTCACCAAGGTTCCGACTTGTACGCCTTGTGTACCGTTGTCGAGCACCAAAAAAATGTGCTCGGTGGGTGTAAACCATCCTTGTCGCCAAGCCGATAAGCCCATCAAAAAAATGGCCGAGACAAGCGCAAAACCAATCCAAAAACGCCCCAAACTTTTACGTATAGGGGCGAATGAAGGGGTTCGAGACTTGGTGCTAATCAACAACAATTCCGCTTATTGGGTGCGGAAGGCATCGTGGCACGATTTGCAGCTGGCACCGGCGGGGCCAAATGCGGCTTTTAATGTGTCTAGGTTATTGGTTTTGGCGGCGGCTTGAACTTTGAGCAGCTCGGCCTGCATTTTTTCGGCATGCTCTTTAAATTTGGCTTGCTCTTTCCAAATGTCGGCTTTAGCGGTCGTTTTAATCGTTGCGCCTTCTCCGCTAGGACCAAAACCCGCCCAAGGCAGTTTGGAGATCGTGACGGCGATGTCGATGTTGTCTTGTGCGGTTTTGGCATCATACGGAGCCTTGCCCGAGACCATAGCGCCTACGCGACCAAAATGCGCGGCCAGCAAGGTCAGTGCGCTTTGGCGGTACTTCGCCGCATCGTCGGGTTTGGCAAATTGTGCATAAGAGCTTGCCGAGAAAGTGGTTGCAGCGCAAGTCGCCACTATCAAAAGAAATTTTTTCATCATGATGCTCACTTAAAAAGGTTGAAGGAAGAAGGGAGGTTCGAATCATAACGAAAACCCGTACGGCTTACGAGGGCTTCTGTAAAATGGCGACTCATGCAATCTCCCCTGCCAGACGCTTATGACCCATACACACAAGGCGTGGCACTGTATGAGTCGCGTCGCTATGAGGCGGCGCTGGATCGTTTTGTGGAGTCGAGCAGGCTTGACCCCTCTTTTTGGCAGGCGCATTGGAATGAATGCGTGACCCGCTTGATTTTGGGCGACTTTAAGAATGGATGGCCGCTGCACGAGGCGCGGTGGCAAAAAAACGAAGGGCGCTGGGAGCCCGACCCCGCCAAGCGCGGATGGCGACACCTAGCGCAGCCATTGTGGGTGGGAGATTTTCCAATTGAGGGCAAGGTCGTTTGCTTGTGGGGCGAGCAAGGCTTTGGTGACACGCTTCAGTTTTGTCGCTACGCCCCCATCGTGCAAGCGATGGGGGCACAAGTGTTCCTCTACGTGCGTGCGGCGCTTGCACCGCTGCTGCGTCACTCGTATGCGCGTCATGGTATCGCCGTGGTGGCTGACCATGAACCCTTACCAGCGTTTGATGCGCATTGCCCACTGATGAGTTTGCCATTGGCTTGCGGCACCGACTCGGTGAGCAACATTCCCGCGCCCACGCCCTATATTTTTGCGGATGATCAGCAAGTGGCGTTGTGGGGGCAGCGCCTTGCTGAGCGTTTAGGCACTGGGCGCACCTCGCTTCGGCGCGTTGGTTTGGTATGGTCGGGGATGCTGCGCTCAGCCAACCCCGAGGCCGTTCAAATGGACGCGCTGCGATCCCTTGACTTCTCTTTGCTGGAGCCACTCTTAACACTAGACAACGTGGCTTGGGTGAGCTTACAAAAAGATGCGCAGCTGTCCCCGGATACCCCGCTGGTTGACATCACGGCCGACTTGCAGGACTGGGCGCAAACGGCTGCGCTGGTGGCGAATCTGGATATGGTCATTGCTTGCGACACCGCTGTGGCGCATCTTGCAGCAGCCATGGGTCGGCCAACATGGATTTTGTCGCGCTGGAATGGTTGCTGGCGCTGGTTAGATCATCGCCCCGACAGTCCTTGGTATCCAACGGTGCGGCTGTTTCATCAGCCCGCCCCGGGGGATTGGTCAAGCGTGGTGCAAACGGTTAGAGACGAATTAGCGCTGCTGCGTTAGTTGCGAAAAAAAGCGTCATATCCGGTTTTGGCAATCAAGAGCGTCACCACACACACAAACACCCGGCGCACAAAACCAGAGCCATGTCGCATGGCAAGGCGCGTACCAGCGAAGCTCCCTACCAAGTTGGCGACGACCAAATAGATCGTTATTTCCCACCAAATATGCCCCTTGTAGGCAAAGAGCACCAAGGCCGCAAAATTGGTGGCTACATTCAATAACTTGGCATGCGCTGAAGCGCTGAGAAAGTCGTATCCCATGATGCGCACAAAAGCAAAAACAAAAAAGCTGCCGGTTCCCGGGCCAAAAAAGCCATCATAAAAACCAATCAAACAACCGATCAAACAGGCGGCGCAGACCTCGCGCGAGCCTTTGTAGCGCGGTGCATGTGCCTGCCCCAAGGTTTTATTAAAAAGCGTATAGAGCAAAACGGCAAGCAAAACAAACGGCAGCGCTTTGCGTAGCCACTGCGAGGAGACAAACAACAGCGTTATTGTGCCAAGTGCCGAGCCAACAAGGCACGCAGCAAGTGCTGGCGCGGCGACGGGCCAACGAAAGGCAATTTGTCGTCCGTATTGCCAAGCCGCAAGGCTGCTGCCCCAAATGCTGGCGCTTTTGTTGGTGCCCAGCATGGTGGCGGCGGGCGCGGCCGGGTAGGCGGCAAACAAGGCGGGCGTGAGAATCAACCCTCCCCCACCGACGATGGCATCAATCAATCCCGCCAACAGCGAGGCGGCGGTCACAAAGAGCAGCTCCGTCATTCGGGGTTGGCCTGCAAGATCAAGCGAGCTGCTTTTTCCGCAATCATGAGGGTCGGTGCGTTCGTATTGCCGCTGGTGATGGTCGGCATTACGCCAGCATCTACCACCCGTAGATGCGAGATGCCGCGCACGCGCAACTGGGAGTCCACAACCGCAAAGGCATCATCGTCGCGCCCCATTTTGGTGGTGCCTACGGGGTGGAAAATGGTGGTGCCAATATCGCCCGCCAGCCTTGCCAAATCAGCGTCGGATTGATATTGAACCCCGGGCTTGATTTCCTTGGGCGTATATTTTGCGAGCGCGGGTTGCTCGGCGATGCGCCGCGTCACGCGCAAGCTATCGGCGGCCACTTGGCGATCTGCCTCGGTGCTTAGGTAGTTGGGCGCAATCGCTGGAGCATCTTGAAAGTTCGGGCTTTTGAGCTGAACGCTGCCGCGACTGGTTGGATTCAAATTGCACACGCTGGCGGTAAAAGCGTTGAAGTTGTGCAGTGGCTCTCCAAAAGCATCAAGGCTCAGCGGCTGTACGTGGTATTCGATGTTGGGATGTTCAAGCGATGGGTTGGATTGGGTGAATGCGCCCAATTGGCTGGGTGCCATGCTCATGGGGCCGCTACGTTTGAGTGCATATTCAAGTCCAATTTTGGCTTTGCCCCAGAAGGTGTTGGCCATGGTGTTGAGGGTTTTAACGCCGCTGACCTCGTAGACAGACCTGATTTGAAGATGATCTTGCAAGTTAGCACCCACCCCCGGCAGGTCGGCGACAACATCAACGCCATGTTCCTTTAGCCGTTGTGGTTCGCCCACGCCCGACAGCTGCAACAGGTGGGGCGATCCAATGGCACCAGCGCTTAGCACCACCTCGCAGTTGGCGCGAACGGTGATCATTTCGTGCCCATCCCAGACGTGAACGCCGGTGCAGCGCTTCGAGCCATCCGGCTGCGTCTCCAGCAGCAACTTGCTCACGCGAGCCGAAGTCCATAACTCAAAATTGGTGCGTCCGTAGCAGGTGGGATTTAAGAAAGCGCGAACACTATTCCAACGCCAGCCTTTCTTTTGATTCACCTCAAAATAACCCACACCTTCATTGTTGCCTCGGTTGAAGTCGGTGCTGGCCGCAATGCCCGCTTGTACGGCTGCGGCGTGAAAGGCATCCAAAATATCCCAGCGCAGACGTTGGCGCTCGACACGCCACTCGCCGCCCGCACCGTGGACGGCATCGGCACCTTTGTAGTAATCCTCGTGCGCCATAAAGTCGGGTAAGGACTGCTCCCACGACCACGCGGCATCGCCCAGCGTCGCTGCCCAGCCGTCATAGTCTCTGGCTTGACCGCGCATATAAATCATGCCGTTGATGCTGGAACAGCCGCCCAGCACTTTGCCGCGTGGGTAGCGCAGCGATCGCCCGCCCAGCCCCGCTTCGGGTTCGGTTTGATAAAGCCAATCGGTACGTGGGTTGCCAATGCAGTGCAAATAACCAATGGGAATGTGAATCCAGTGGTAATCATCCCTGCGGCCCGCCTCAATCAAAAGGGTGCGGCGCTGCTTTTGCTGTGTGAGGCGATTAGCCAGTAAAGCGCCTGCTGTGCCGCCGCCAATGACGATGTAGTCGAATGTTTGTGTTGCCATAAGTTGCTGATTTTCTGCGATAATGCTAGGTTTACGCAAAATTGCGTTGCCTATATTTTTAGAGTCTCATTATGAAACGTACTTACCAGCCTTCCAAAATTCGCCGCGCCCGCACGCATGGTTTTCTCGTTCGCATGAAAACACGCGGTGGTCGCGCCGTGATTAACGCACGCCGCGCCAAAGGGCGCAAAAAACTAACCAACGTCTAAGCGAATCGGGAGACGCTTGTGCAGCATCTTCTGCACAAATCCCAATTTGATGCTGTGCTCGGTACGCGCAACCACCTGACTCGGGTGGAGCGCACCGAGCATTTTTTTATGCATCGTCTGCACATCACACCAGCACATGCACACTTGTTTCCATCTCAAACCGAGGCGGGTGAGGCGGCCTTTATGGGGGTGATGTCCCCGAAGCGCTTTGCCAAACGCGCGGTCACGCGCAACCTCATCAAACGGCAAATTTACGCATTAGCGACCGAGCAAACCTTGGTGCCTGCTGCCTACGTGGTGCGGCTCAAAGCGCCTTTTGCCAAAGAACAATTTAAAAGTGCTAGCTCGCAGCTGCTTCGGCGCGCCATACGCGCTGAGCTGTTGGCGCTGTTTGTGCCGTTTATCAAGCCCGCCGTGGGTGCGCCGTGCGTATGAATGCCGTGCAGCGCATTTTGGTGGGGTTGATACGGTTGTATCGGCTGTTGCTCAGCCCGTGGTTGGGCGCTGCGTGTCGGTTTGAACCGACGTGCTCGGCATACGCCATAGAAGCCATAGAAACGCACGGCAGCGCCAAAGGTAGCTACTTAATGACCCGCCGCTTGTTACGCTGCCACCCTTGGTGCGCGGGCGGCGCTGATCCTGTGCCGCCGGCTCCTTTCCAACTCTTCTCTTCTCGCCTGCGATAATCGTGGGTTGCTTTCTTTTTTCTTTTAAGTTTGGTTTTTTATGAACGATATGAAGCGCTCCATTTTGTGGGTGGTCTTTGGCTTTTCAATGGTGCTCTTGTGGGATCAATGGCAGATTCACAACGGTCATCCTGCCACTTTTTTACCGCAGGCCAAGCCACCGGTTGCGGCGGCTCCGGCAGCTGTGGCGACCCCAGCCGGCGCTAACACCAACGCAGCCGTACCGACCAGTACGGCTTTGGGCGCGGCAGCACCTGCCTCGGCAAGCGCGGTGCCGAACACAAATAATGCGCCTGCCCCGGCGAAAGAGCTCATCACCATCACAACCGATGTTTACAAGCTGGCTTTTGATAGCGAAGGCGGCTCCTTGGTACGCGCCGAGCTGTTGCAGCAGCGCGACATCATTCACAAAGAGGTCAACATGGTGCTGCTCGATCAAAGCAAAGACCGCCTCTACACCGCACAAACGGGATTGATCGGCGCGGCGAATCTGCCCAACCACAAAACACCGATGACCTTGGTTAGCCCCGAGCGCACGATGACGGCGGGCGCAGACACTCTGTCGGTACGCTTTGAGGCGCAGGGCGGCGATGCCAAACTGGCAAAGACGTATACCTTCAAACGAGGCTCCTACGCCATTGGCGTGACGCACGAAGTGACCAATACCAGCGCCGCCGAGATCAAACCGCAGCTGTATGTGCAGCTGGTGCGCGATGGCAATAAACCAGCAGGCGAGTCCTCGTTTTACTCCACCTTCACGGGCCCCGTGGTCTACACTGATGCGAAGAAATACCAAAAAGTGGAGTTCTCCGATGTCGAGAAAAACAAAGCTGATTTTGAAAAAACAGCAACCCAAGGTTATGTCGGGATGGTGCAGCACTACTTCGTGAGCGCTTGGCTTGCGCCGAGCGGCGTGCCGCACGAAAACATCGTGCGCAAGATTGACAACAATTTGTATGCTGCCGGCATGATCGTTCCCTTGCCTGCGGTGGCGGCGGGACAAACCCAGCAAATGACAACCCAGCTCTACGTGGGGCCGCAAGAAGAGAAGACCCTAGAGGCGCTGGCACCTGGACTGGAGTTGGTGAAAGACTACGGCTACTTCACGATTTTGTCCAAGCCCCTGTTTTGGGTGATTGATCAGCTGCACCAAATGATCGGCAACTGGGGCTGGGCGATTGTGGCCGTGGTGGTACTGCTCAAAATCATCTTTTATTGGCTCAACGCCAAAGCCTATCAAAGCATGGGCAAGATGAAAGCCATCAATCCCAAAATCATGGAAATGCGCGAGCGCTTGAAAGACAAGCCGCAAGAGATGCAGCGTGAAATGATGCGGATTTACAAAGAAGAAAAAGTCAACCCCATGGGCGGATGCTTGCCCATCATCATTCAAATCCCCGTGTTTATTGCCCTGTACTGGGTGCTGCTCTCTAGCGTGGAGTTTCGCGGTGCGCCTTGGGTTTTGTGGATCAAAGACTTGTCGGCTCCCGACCCCTTCTTCATCCTGCCCGTGTTGATGACCGGCTCGTCCTTGTTGCAAACGTGGCTCAACCCCACGCCACCAGACCCCATGCAAGCCAAGATGATGTGGATCATGCCGCTGGTGTTCAGCTTCATGTTCTTCTTCTTCCC
>CAZAIW010000011.1:0-10514 GCA_964485285.1 uncultured Burkholderiaceae bacterium
GGTGCAGCGTGCGCGGCATATCACGATACCAACGTCAAAGGCTTAAAAAGTAAGCGTATCGAGTGCGATGAAATTTGGTCGTTTTGCTATGCAAAGGCTAAGAACGTCGCAACGGCAACCGCTGCACCTGAAGGCGCTGGCGATGTATGGACTTGGACGGCTATTGATTCAGATTCAAAACTAATAATTTCATACTTGCTCGGTGGTCGTGACGCTGACTATGCAACGGCATTCATGCAAGACGTAAAAGATCGTTTGTATGGCACGACGGTTCAGATCACTACTGACGGACATAGAGCCTACTTAGAGGCGGTTGGCAAAACATTTAAATGGAACGTCAACTATGCGCAGCTAGTGAAGACCTACGGCGCAGCGCCTGACCGTGGCAATGGGCGTTATAGCCCCGCTGATTGCATAGGCATTAAGAAGGTGACGGTTACGGGTGCGCCTGATCTTGATAAGGTTTCTACGAGCTTTGTGGAGCGTCAAAACCTGACTATGAGAATGCACATGCGCCGCTACACAAGGCTAACGAACGGCTTTAGCAAAAAACTAGAGAATCAATCTCATGCCGTGGCTTTGCACTTCATGTATTACAACTTTGCCAAGATTCATAAATCACTTCGCGTAACGCCTGCAATGGAAGCAGGAATTAGCGATCATGTTTGGAGCTTAAAAGAAATTGCTATGCTTATTCCTGAGCCAGTTGCAAAAAAACGAGGCGCTTACAAACCTCGTAAAAATGCTATTTCAAACTGAGACACTACCTAAAAGTATGAAGTCAATCAATGACTCTTACAATGTTGCTTATATTCTTTTTTCTTTCATCTATTGGTACATCATGCATAGTTCTATCAAACTCAGCGCTGTTAGCTTTGCCATTCTCACTTTAATCGTGGGTTGTAGTGGTGGAAGCGATGCGCCCCAAGGATCGGCAACCAACTCTGCTGTTGGTGTGACGGGAGCCGTCGTCAAAGGCCCTAGCTCTAACGCAAGCGTTTGTTTCTATGAGCTGCTGAATACGGGTAAAGGTGCCAAGCTTGCTTGCACCAACACTTCAGCCGATGGCAATTACAGCCTCAATTTAAGCTATGCAGGTGCCGTCTTCATGGAAGCCTCTGGTGGTAGCTACACCGATGAGGCAACGGGCTTGACGACCAACTTAACCTCGCCGCTCACCAGTGTTGGTGTCATTAGTGGTAATGGCGGTGTTGTTGTGGCAACCCCCCTCACCACCATCGCTGTTGAGCAGGCAATTGCCAGCGGCAACCTGACACTCGTCACCTTCAATGCATCCGCCGGCAATGTCAGCAGTACTTTTGGCGTGACAGGAAGCATCACCACCACGGTTCCAAACGTCACTTTAGGATCAAACAACAGCTACGGCGCGGCACTCACCACGGTTAGCAAGCTGGTTCATGGTGGAGTCAGTTTGGCGAACATCACCAAAACAAGCAACTTAAGTAGGCTCCAGCAACAAAGCAACGCCGCAGCTTATTGCGTTGTGGTTGCGCAGTCAGGCAACATCACCTCAACACCTTTGGGTGGTGGTGTTTTTTATACAAACGTCACCGGCTCCAATTCCCCCGCAGTCGCTACCAGCCCTTTGCGATTCGCGCCACGCGCAGCGCCCTCAGACAACATAACGATAGCCAATACCACCAACGCCACGTCCGTCAACATCACGATACCTGCGAGCATCAACTTATCGGGCAATATCAGCACTTTTGGAACTAGTATCCCAAGCTCAGGCATTTATTTTTCCAATACAAGCAACAACTTATCGGGCAATATCAGCGATATAAGCAACAACACATTGGGCAATATCAGCTATACAAGCAACAACACATTGGGCAATATCAGCAGTTTGGGAACGAGTAACTCAAATTCAGGCATCTATTTTTTGAATACAAGCAATAACTTATCGGGCAATATCAGCACTTTTGGAACGAGTAACTCAAACTCAGGCATCCACTTTTCCAACACATCGGCCACCAACATCTCTTTTAATAGCTCAAACAATACAGCGATCAATACCAATACTACGACTAACAACTCTGGTATTTACTTTAGCAATAATGCAACGATCAACACGAGCATCAACTCAAGCGGTGCGAGCATCTTTGCCCCCAACATAACCATTAACACTAGCGCCGCCAACCTCACAATCAGTCAAATCACTAACGCAACGATCGTTCGATATTTAAATCCTTTCGCGTCCAACTCGATTTTGAACATTACTCTCGTTAACTCAAGCAACGCATCAACCCGATTTATTGCAACAGAGCCAGACGGCACATGGCGTGGCTTAATTACCGCCTGCGGAACATCTGCCATGGGCTGCAACATCAGCAAAAACACGGCGCATCAAGTTGTGCTTGATTGCCCCACGAATGTTGTTCTTTCGGCAGGTAATTTAAGCCTGTACTCTGGACTCTGGCTCTCGCAGGTACCATCCATCACCTCGCTGCCAAGCAGTGGATTGACCATCATGGCTAAACGCATCGACATTGTGGGAGATTCAATTGGGACTGTCCGTCCAACATTCAACAACAGCTGCCCAGCGAACTTGCAAGCGCTCAACATAACCAGCCCCAATACCTAACTTATGTCCCTCTACTTCACCGACGAGCACCAATGGGTGCGCCTAGCAGAAGACGGCCTGTCGGCCACCGTTGGCATTAGCCAGCACGCGCAAGAGGCGCTGGGCGATGTGGTTTTTGTTGACTTGCCAGCCATCGGTACGCACTTTGCGCAGATGGCGGTGGGCGCGGTAGTGGAGTCGGTTAAAACCGCCGCCGATGTGCTGATGCCGCTTAGCGGCGCAGTCACCGAGGTCAACGAAGAGCTACGCGCCAACCCTTCGCTGGCAAACACCGACCCGATGGATGCCGGTTGGTTTATCAAAATCAGCGTCAATCCGGCACTCACTTCCACCGAGATCGCCAAGTTGATTCCTGAAGCGAACTACAACCCCGATTAGTCGTTAAAAAAGTGAACCGGCGCTCCGGCCACCTCGGTGCGCACGGCAAAGACGTGACCCAAACCCGGCTCGTTTGCCAACTCCTCTGGCGTGCGATTTTCGCGTAGCGAGGTCACAAAAAGCGTCTTGAAATCGTCCCCACCAAAGCAAGGCATGGTGGCAAAGCGCACGGGCAGCGCGATACGCGCCAGCTCTTGGTGTGTGGGCGAGAGTTTGAGCAGCCTGCCCGCCTCCATCAAGCATACGTAGTAGTTGCCTTGAGCATCCACCGCCGCGCCGTCGGGGCGTCCGCCATAGGTGGACTCTTGGCCTTTGCGTGGAAAGTTTTTCAATACGCGGCGGTTGGTTAGCGCGTTGCTTTTGGCATCCCAATCAAAAGTGGATAGCACGTGGTTGTATGAGTCCGACCAGTACACGGTGGTGCCATCTTGAGACCACGCCAAGCCGTTGGGCACGGCGGCCTCGCTGGCTTTGGCCTCCACATGGGCGTGGCTTTGTCCATGGCGCTGCTGCATCTCAAGGCTGTAGAGCGTGCCGATTTTAGGTTCGCGCGGCTCAATCATGGTGCCACACCAAAAGCGCCCTTCGGGGTCGCACTTGCCATCGTTAAAGCGCATGATCTTGGTATCAAAATCAAAATGCCCGGTGCCCGTGGTGGCCAGCGCGGTGAGGCTTTCGCCCCACACCTTGCCTCGGTAAAAGCCGTCGCGTAGCGCGATGACCAACCCACCCGACCTAGCCGGCGCGATGCAGCAGGGCTCTTGCGGCATCGTCCACACCTCGTGTGCGCCCGATGCGAGATGCAGCCGGTGAATGGCAAATCCCAAAATATCGACCCAATAAAGACGCTGCTCAAGCGGATGCCAAAACGGCGACTCGCCCAGCACATTCGGCTCATGGGTCAGTTTTGTCCAGCTGGATGCTTGAATGCCCTGCATGGTCAAAGTGGACAGGTTGATAGGGTTCATGTTGCCTCCACGGTAATACTCATTTGCGCGGTGAGTGTCTCACCGCTGGCCAAAATACGAATGCCAAGTTGCGCGAATTCGTCCGCACTTTTTGCCGCCAAGTTCATGGCATTGTTCACGTGACTGACGGGTTCAATGGCCACCGAGTGGATGCTGGGGTGCGTATAGACGACCAGATGCGCAAGGCTGGACTCGATGCGCGTGCACAGCAAGTCGTCACGCAGGTGAGCCACGCCCGCCCAGCCGTCAAAGCAGTGGTCGATATCCAAGTGATCACAAACGACGTTCAGCCCCGTTGCCGGTACGGCATGCGTCGGCAACTTGTTCTCACCCATCTCCCAGCGCGCGCTTGCCGCAAAGCTGATCTGTGCGCCCGCACGCTTGGCAAAGTAGGGGTGCCAACCCAGACCAACCGGCGCAGGGCCAGGGGCTTGATTGGTAAGAGAGATCATCATGCTGAGCGTAGAGCCTTCTAATTTAAACACCTGCGACACATCAAAAGCAAAAGGCCACAGCTTGGCGGTGTGGATGTCCGCCGTGTGCTCGTAGGACAGCATGGCAAAGCTATCGCTAGCCTCCAGCACCTGCCAGGGGCGCTGCCACACAATGCCGTGCATGGCGTGCTCTTCGGTGGTGCCCATGCGCACCAGCGGATGATCGGTTCCTTGCCACTGCAAACGCGCCTTGGCCACGCGGTTAGAAAACGGTGCCAGCGGAAAGCTACCCATATCGCGCACCGTATGCATCTGCGCGGGCGGCGTGCGCAGTACCGGGACATCGCCCGCCAAAGCAAGCCAGTCAAGGCTTTGAATCGAACCGCCCAAATCAGGGCGCAGCACGCAGCGCAATTGAGCGCTGGTCAAAGTAAGAGCAAGCGGTGATGAACTCATCGTGATGTGACCTCCTTGAGCTGACGTGTCAGCATAACCAAAACCATACCGCAGACCAGCAGCGTGAGCGACCACGGCCACACGCCATAGGTATGCGCTGGGTTGACAAAACTAGCCGCGATTTGACTGACGAAAAAAGCCGTCACCATCATGGTCAGACCCGACCACGCGGACGCGCGACCCGCCATATGCGGAAAGTCGGCCGTGCTGCCCGCCATGGCGCACGATTGCAGCATGCCATGCCCCAGCGCGTAGGTGTACTGACCCACAATCAACACTACCGGAAAGAGAACCCCGCTGGAAGGAGCCAGTACGCTAGCGCCTAGTACCTGAATCACGCCACCAGCCAAACTGAGCCCTGCGCCCAACCTTGCAATCAAGGGTGAGTGATACGTCTTGAGTAGCCGTGCGCACAGCACATTGCTACACACAAACGTCACAGCTCCGCCCACCAGCACTGCGCCGTAGGCATAAGGCGAAAAGTGCATGAGGCCAATAAACAAATGCGACGACACCGTTAAAAAAGTGAAGATGCCCGAGATGGTGACACTGGTAATCAAGGTCCATATCCGAAAGCTGGGGCTAGCCCACAGCGTGCGCAGCAGTCGCCATGTGGTCATGCTCGTCGCATCCGGGTGGTGCGACTGCGGGCGTGTCTCAACAAACCGCCATGCGCACCACACCCACAGCGCCGCGCCGTAGGCAGCCATGGCCCAAAGCGTTGCACGCCAGCCACCATGCATGGCCAAAAAGGCTCCCACAATCGGGCACAGCACCACCACAATACCTAAGCGCATAAACACAGCCGTCATGGTGTGGGGAGCCTCGGCTACCGAATAACTGTCGCGGATGGCAGCCCGCGCCGTCACCACAATGGTGGCCGTTGCAGCGCCCTGCACCGCTCGCACAGCCAGCACCGCAACCATGTTTGTAACCAAAGCCCCTACCAAACCGCACACGGTGTACACCGCCAGTGCCACCAGCAAGCTGCGGCGGCGACCATAGCGATCAGCCCACTGCCCACCCATGACTTGTCCAAGCCCATAAAACAACGTGAAAAATGTGAGCGTGCTGGCACTCGAAAACACCAGCCCTCCCAGCGCCGCAGCGGGCACATCCTTTGCCAAGTCAGGCATGGCGGGCAGATACAGATCGGTGGCAATGGGCTGCGCACCAATGATGAGGGCTAGTAAAAAAACAAAGGCCGAAGATGCATACGAATGAGTCACGTTGTGGTTGCATTCCATGGGTTAAGTAGTGGCACACCCGACGCTTCAAAATCGCGCACATTGCGCGTAACAACCATCATGCTGTGAGCCAACGCGGTGGCGGCAATGAGACCATCACGAAACGGCTGAGGATTGGGTACACGCAGTTTGGCGGACAAATTGGACAAACTGTTTATGAAAAATGAGCCGGACTTGCCAGCTCACGCCAACGTGGTACTTCCATGTCCACATCAGCAATGCCGGGCATGGCTAGTAAATCAGCAATGTTGGTGGATTGCGGCTTCATTTTTTGGTAATCGTCATACGTCATCAACACATGAGCAGGACGTCCGCGATCAGTGATGACAACATGCCCACCTCGTGCAGCACGTTTGGCGCGACTAGCATCTTGACTAAATTGCCGGCTGGATAGCGTGGTAATAGACATGCTGCATCTCCCATTAAATGTAGGTACATCAGTGACAAATTATACGAACAGCGCTCATGTGCAAAAGACTCATGACCGACGCAGTCGCATTTGATTAGCCACGGGCGTTGAGCGCTTGAGCACCTGCTCGGCCAGCCACACGGCGCTTTTTTTAGCACGCTGTGCCACGATGGAAAGCGGCAGGTTTTGGTAGTCCTCGTTGAACACCTCAAAGCTGTAGTCGCCCTTGTAGCCCAAGCGATCAATGCGCCGCACGATGTCGATCAAGTCGTCGTTATGTACGCCCTCGTTAGGAAACACGCGGTAGGTGCGAGCGGTGGTCATGCGCTCTTCAAAACTTTTGGTTTCTTGCCACAAAAAATCCGCCAGTTGAACAAGGTAGATTTTGTTTGGATCGATAAAGTCGATGTCCTCGAGCGACGTTTTTGCCGCCAAGATATGAAACGAGTCTAGGCAAGTGCCAAGGTTGGGCATATCGGCGCGGCAAACCACATCCCATGCGGTGGTGTACTCGTTAACGGTGCGCCCCCAAGACAGTCCTTCGTAGGCGATTTTGAGTCCTAGCGGCAAGGCCAGCATCGCCAGTTTGCGCAGGTCTGCGGCGATTGTGTCCAGATCGCTCGTGGCGTGTGCCGAGGTCGATGAGCACGCCAAGAGCAGCGGTGCGCCTAGGTCTTTGGCCATGCGCAGCATGGCTTTGGCGATGTCAATTTTGTAGTCGTGCAGATGCCCTGATAGCCCCTCAAAATCGCGCAGCACTTGAAAGCCCGTGACGCGCAGTCCACTGCCTTGTACAGCCTGAACCGCCGCCGCTATACCGCCGGGATGACCCACGATGTCGTTGGCTTTGAGCATGATTTGCGTAAAGCCCGCGTCTTGGGCGGCTTGCAGCTTGCTCTCAAGCGTCCCAGCAAAACTAATGGTGTCTACACCAAACTCGTCAAAATGAGGTAGCGTTTTCATGGTCACAAGGCTCATCACACGGCGGGAGACTGGGTACTTTGCACCAGCTCAAACATCACCGACCCTAGGTAGGTTTTGGTGATGGCTCCGCGTGCCTGCGCATGGACTTCGCTGGACTCGACAAACTCCACGCCTAAGCTGCGCAGCTGCTGCACGGCCGCCAGCACATCGGGCACGCCAAGGCCAATGCGCTGGAGCTTCTCGTCGTCCTCCACCTCCAGCACGTCAGGCTCAACCAGCTGCCACATAAAGCCGTGGGCTGCTTGCACCGCTGGTGCGCTCAGCAGTTTGCCTTTGGGCATGATGCCAAAGCGCTCTTCGTCGGGAACCAGCGCAAAGCCAAGTAGCGACTCGTAAAACTCTACCCAGTCGTAACTGCGCTCGGAGCCGATGTATTGCACTGCGCCAAAAAAGTGCATCCCCGATACGGCTGGGGGCTTTTGATCGACACCGGGGATAGGCACAAAGTCCACGTCGTAGATCGAAAACTCGTTGTAGCGATCAACAAAATAAAGGCGACTAATCCCCACACCGTGAATGGCGGGAATGTTGAGCTCCATGACCTCGCTGCTGGTGGGCACCGCCCATGCGCCGCGCTCGCACACGTAAGCAAAAGCGTTGGCCGCATCGCGTACCCTCAGCGCAATGGCCGACAGCACGGGCGCTTGCTCGCCGCGTGCATCGGCTGGATGCGCATTGACCACGATGTTGATCTCGCCTTGTCGGTAGAGCATCACCTCGCGCGAGCGGTGCCGCGCCACGGGCTTAAAGCCCATCATCTCCAGTACCTGACCCAGCGCCTGCGGCTTGTCGGTGGTGTATTCAATGAACTCGATGCCATCCAGCCCAATCGGGTTAGACGCATCGCTAAACGAGTTTTGTAGTGGCTCACGCTGCTGCTTTAAAAGAAGATCACTCATATCCGTATCCTTGGTAGCCTTAAAAGTCTGTCATGAACTAAATAGTACATCAACCCTAGAGTTTATCGGACAGCATAACCAAGCGACCTTGGCTGGTCACAAAGGCGGCTTGCACCTGATGAAGGGGCACTTGAAAGATATGCGCAACCGCCGTTTGGTACGTCGCAAGCTGCGCACGCAAGCGGCTTGACTGCTCCGGTTGATCGCTGGATTTGAAGTCAATCACCCACCACACCTGCGAGGCTCGGTGACGCACCAACCGGTCAATACGCAGCACGCGCCCTGAGGTGTGCACAGGATCAAACAGCTCGTATTCATTGGCCTGCCAGTCGATGTGCGTAGCGTCCCACAGCCAAGCGGCTTGTCCGTTTTGTATCTGCTCGGTTTGCTCCCTCGCCTGCCACGCCTGCTCTTGCGTGAGGCCAAACTCTTGCGCCACGGCCGCCAACGCGGCATCGCTGGTGCTTTGCCATTGCAGCAGGCGATGCAGCGCCAAGCCCTGCTGCGTCGCTTCAGGGGATACCGGCGCGGGGACAGATACGGGGGGGGTGCCCAGCGACAGCCCAGACTGGGGCAAGCTCAGTCCGAACGAAATGGGGAGATGCAAAGCGTCACTCGCGGCTGGCGCTGGCACCGCCGCTGATTCTGGCGCTGGCAACGTGGCTGGCACGGACGGCGGCAAAGTCTGCGGCGCGGGTGCAGGCTGACACAGCGGTTGCAGCCGATGCCACGCACTACCGGCGTGCGGACGATGCGCTTGATGTGCCGAGACCACCAGCACATCACGCGCCCGCGTGGCGGCCACATACAGCGTGTTGAGCTCCTCGACTTCGCGTGCGGCAAGGTCGTCCGCCAGCAGAGATGCCGCGCAGCGCGGGGGCTTGGCCTCGCTTTGCAAAAACACCAAACGGCGCGGCGCGTTTTGCTCGGGCGGCCAGTCAACCAGCGTGGTCATGGTTTGCGCTTTGCGAGGTTCGGCATCGCTGTCCAGCAGCAGCACCACATCGGCCTCTAAGCCCTTGGCACCGTGGATGGTGAGCAGCTCGACGCTTGACTGCTGGGTCTGCGCTGCACCGCCAGAGCTGGCCGGCGCTTTGATCGACTGACTGGCCGCTCGCATGGCTCTGACGAAGCCGTAGGCGGTTAAAAATCGACCCCCACCCTCCTGCAAAGCCGCCCACAGCAAGGCTTGCAGGGCAAGATGGCTGGCAAGCCTGATAGGACTTGGCATAGCGGCCAGGTACTTGTTCAAAATATCACCATCGTCATAGATGGCTTGCAGCGCATCGTGCGGTGGCAGCTGATGCAGCCACGCCTGCCAGCGCAGCAGCTGCGCACCTACCCGTGCCCCATTGGCGAATGGCTCATTCACCAAGGACTCATCTGACAACGGTTCGCGCAGGCCGCCCGTGAGCAAGTCAAACCATGCGGACTGGATGCGATGTTTAGGTTCGATGGTCTGTGCGCCCTCCAGCTGCGCCGCCTTCAGTTGCGCTAAACGCAGCGCCATGAGCTGCTCATCCGTCCAGCCAAACACGGGCGACTTGAGCGCACGCGCCAAGTCCAAATCGCTGCGCGGCGAGATGAGCGCTTGCAGCAGTGCCAGCACATCTTGCACCGCTGGCACGTCCGCCAGCATCTGTTTTTCTTGTAGTTGACTGGCAATGCCTATCTGCTGCAAGGCTTGCTGCATCAAGGCGAGCGAGGCATGACGACGCGCCAGCACCATCACCGAGGGAGGTGTTTCGGTGGCTAGATAACCCGCAATCAACCACGCGGCCTGCGCGGCTTCGCGCTCTTTGCGCGAGATCTCGGCATCAAAGCGCGGCGCGTTCAAACTGTCGCGCCACGCACGGGTCTGTGCAGCAGACGGCACTTGTTCTTTGCTCGCCTGCGCTTGTTCTTTGTCCACTCGCTCCCGCTCGATCAGCGGTAAATACAGCGCTTGCCCCGGTTGTGCGCTGGCCGTGGTGTGCGTTCTAAAACCTTGGTAGTGATGCGCCTGCGTGGCCGCATGAAAGGCACCGTTGACCACCTCCAACACAGCCGCGCTGTTGCGCCGCGTGTGATCGCACGACAGCAGCGCCGCATCAAAAACGTCTTGCATAAAAACCTGCGCCGCAGCGAATACACG
>CAZAIW010000011.1:10524-24420 GCA_964485285.1 uncultured Burkholderiaceae bacterium
GTTCGGCGCGGCGGAAGCGGTAGATGCTTTGCTTGGGATCACCCACGATAAAGAGACTGGGGCGACGCTGACCGCCACCGCTGCCCGCATAGCTGGCCAGCCACGCATACATCGCCTGCCATTGCAGCGGGTTGGTGTCTTGAAACTCGTCCACCATGATGTGCCGCAAGCGCTGATCGAGCCGCTCTTGCACGCTGCTGGCCAGCTCGTGGCTGGCCAGCAATTGCGTAGCGGCACGCTCTAAATCGGCCATGTCCACAAGACCTTGCTCGCGTTTGAGTTTGGCAAAGCACGCTAGCCACGCCCGCCCGGTGCGCACCATGCGCTGCTGATACAGCCAGCAGGCGTGCTGGTGCTGCACAGCCAGCACTTCCAGCACATAGGCCTGCGCCGCAACGAGCGCCGCGCGATCCTCGTCCGCTAATTTAGACCTGAAGGTGCGCGGCGTAAGCGCCTTGGTCAGCAGCGCAGCCTGCACATCTGCCCAGCACCCAGAGGTCAGCGCCGTCTCTAGTTTGGTCGCGGCTTCTTGCAGCTCTTTGGTGATGTATTTTCCAAGTACCCTTGCCGCTAGGCCAAGTAGCGCAAGGCTTGCAGGCCTATCCTCCATCCAAGCCTTATCCGGCAAGGCTTGCAGGCCATGGGTCTGTAAAATTTCGGCAAATTCGGGGTAAAAGAAGGCCGCTTTTTGCACCGATTCTTCTAGTCGCCCCGCCGTATCCGTCAGCTCAAACTCAGTGCGCTTGGCCAGCAAGCTGACCAGCGCCTCATCCAGTTTGGTGCGCCCCAGCTCTTGCACCAAGGCCGCAAGATCGGCGTGCAGCGCCGCGTCTTGCAGCGCTGCGGCATAAAAGGCTTGGCGCAGCTCGGGCAAGAGTGTGCTGTCGTCCTCTAAAAGTTCATAGCTGAGCGGATAACCCATCTCCTGCAAAAACGACAGTGGCGCGGCTTTGAGCAGCTGCCCAAACCATGCATGAAAAGTTAAGAGTTGAACGCTCCGTCCTCTACCGAGTAGTTGCGCACGAAGACTCGCCAGCTCGGGGCTTGCAAGGCGCTGCTGCAAGCGATCACGCATCTCGCCAGCGGCTTTTTTAGTAAACGTAATGGCCAGTATTTCGTCTGGACGAATCGCCGCGCCTGGGTTTTCAGCCACTTGTTGTTGCAGCGCATGAATGATGCGCTCCACCAGCATCCACGTCTTGCCTGCGCCTGCGCAAGCCTCGACACAGACGCTGCGCCCCGAGTCGCAGGCCACGCGGTAAAAGGCCTCGGCGCTAACCGCCTGACCGTTGATGGCATAAGCCGCCGGTTCGCGGTCGGCGCTTGACATGCCTGCTACGCTGGTGGTGTCTGCCGCGCTGGTGGTCATCATGCGGCCTCCTTGCGGAAGTCTCTGCGGCACAAACCCCGCGCCTGACAGTAGGTGCAGCTATCGCCTTCGCCCAGCGCCCGCAGTGCGTGGCCTGTGGCGATGCGCGAGAGGTCAGCGCGGATGCTGCTTTGCAGCGCAGCTTGCTGGGCGGCCACATCGGGCAAAGCCAGTAGCTGGGTGCGGTTGTCTGCGCTGGCACGCTCGACCACGTTGACGTAAGCGGCTTGCGTGGATTGCTGCGTGCCGCCCAAGAGTGCGTAAAACGCCAGCTGTATGTCTTCGTCCACGTCTTGGATGCGCCGCTTGGTCTTGTCCAAGCCCTCCGTTTTGTAGTCCAGCAACCACTGCCCGCCATGGCCGTCCGAGTCGATACGATCCACCTTACCCACCAACCGAATCGTTTGGCCAGCAATGTCCAGCGCCAGCTCTTGCCTCACTTCGCCCTCGCGGTACTGCGCACCGCTGGCTTCATGCTCGGCAAGCCACGCCAGATAAGCCTCGCGCGTTTTCGGCCAACCCAGCGCAAAGGGCAAAAAGGCCGCGTCCGACAGCCCTAAATGTTGCTGCTCGGCTTGGGCAGAGGCGTTCAAGGTGCGCGTGCGATCAAGCCCCGGTTCGCGCTGGAGCGCTTCATGAAAGCGATGCAGCGTGCCGTGCAGCCAAGTGCCAAAGTCACGCTTGTCAACGGTGTCATCCAGCTCATCGGCGCTTTGCAAACCCAGCAGGCGCAAAGCGTAAAACCGGTAAGGACAGGCACGCAAATCGGCGTAGCTGCTGGCCGATAGGGTGCGTGGTGCCAGCTGCTGCCAGTCGATGACCACGCCTTGCGTGGCCACATCGCACCCGAGCGGCTTTGCCGCCGCGCCTTGCCTCTGCGATGGCGATGGCGATGGCACAGCGTACAGCACCAAGGGCTGCCTCGCCAGTCTTCCTTGCATGTCCAAGCGCTGAACCAAGCTGCTGGGTTGTAGCGCTTCATTCCCCTCCTTGCAGGCCCACAGCAGTTTGACGCTGGGCTGGTGCGTGAGCCACTCCCACGCCCGCGCTTGGGCGCTGGCAGCATCGTCAGCACTGGGCAGCTGCAAAGCCTCGCGCTGCGCGGCGCTCCAATCACTGTTCAAACGGGGACGGGCGGGCAAGAAGCGCTCGTCGCAGCCGGGGATAAGCACCTCGTCAAAATGCCTCGCCCAGGTTTGCGCCAGCGGCAGCACGGTGACAACGGGCGAGGACGGCGCAAGCGCCACATCGGACGGCTCACTGGGTGCCCACGGCAGGCGAAAGCGGCTGGCCTCCAGCACCGCACGCACCCACTGCAAAAAGGCGGCGTAGCTCATTTTGGGATCGCTTGGCAAGGGCAGCCACAGCGCACGCACCATGGCTTGCCCCGCCTCGTCGGTCAGCAAAGCGTCCCACAAACCGACATCGGTCAAGAGGGCTTGCGTGGCCTCTAGCCATGCTGATACGTTTTGCACATGCGCAAAACGCGCTGGCCACTGACCCAGCCAAGGGCAACCCGCTTGCGCCCACGCCACATCGCCCCGGGCGCGAATACGTGCCTCTAGCGCCGAGACCTCGGTGGGCGCAAAGCGCACGGGCACAGTTTTGAGTGCCATGAGCACCGCATCCGAGCTCACGCCTTGCGCCATCGCGCCCAGCCATGCCATCAACTGCGCGGCGGCTGTGGTGGTGGACAGCGCCCAGCCCGTCTCGTCCACCACGCGCACACCACGGTTCAGTAGGACGCGGCTGATGCGGCGCGTCAATTGCCGATCCAGCACCACCAAGGCCATGTGCTGCGAGCGACTTTGCAGCACCAGCGCGGCGGTTTGCCACACCATGGCTTCGGCATCGGCGCAGGCGTAGGCATCTATCACGCAAGGCGCGGGGGCAGATGCGAGCGTGATCTGGCTTCTTTTGTCGGCATACCCAGCCAGCAAAGCCTCTAATAAAGGATCGGGCTGCACGCCGGGTGTGGTGTAGAGGTGCTCGGCAGCGCCTAACCATTCGCCTTGCCGATGCCACAGCACATCAGTATCAAAACTGCTGGTAGCAGCCCACATCAGGGCGATCAAACCGATGGCACCTTCCCACTGAAATGATCCGCCCTGCCCAAGCAGCGGCACCTGCGCATGCGCCCAAGCCAATCGGCTGCTCGGGTGCATGGCAGCCAGCGTGGGAGCGACTTCGCACGCCATATCCAGCAAGCGCTGCACGGCGGCGGCGCGTCCTGTTGGGTCGAGCTTGCTCAGCAAGGTTGGAGGCATCAAGGTCTGCGCCGTCAAGCGATCGATGCCCACGTTAAAGTGCAAATCGGTGGGCGCTTTCGTGACCGCGCCCAGCGTACTGGCCCACTCGCGCAGCGTCATGATGCGCGGCATCACGCGCGTGGGGTGTTGCCGCGCCCAAGCCTCTCGCGCCGTGGTTTTGAGCTGCGTGTACGGGATCAGCCACAGCGCAGGAGAGGCAACAGACAGGGGCGATAAGGGGTCAATAGACATGGCGTTGACTTTAGTTAGGCGGGGTGCCTCTTGCGATCTGGCACAATTTCCCCATATTCTCACTTCTCACAACCTCAAAAGGAAACAACATGGCCAGCGATCTCATCAAACATATCTCCGACACAAGTTTTGAAGCCGATGTGCTCCAAAGTGATCTGCCCGTGCTGGTTGACTATTGGGCTGAGTGGTGCGGCCCTTGCCGCATGATTGCACCTGTGCTGGATGAGCTGGCCGAGTCCTACAAAGGCAAACTCAAAATCGCCAAAATGAATGTCGATGAGAACCAGTCTGTGCCCGCGCAGTTCGGCATCCGCAGCATTCCCACGCTCATGATTTTTAAAGGCGGCAAGCTCGTCAAAACGCAAGTCGGGGCGATGTCCAAAGCACAAATGAACGCCTTGGTTGCCGAGCACGTTTAAACCATGACCCAGGGGATGGTGGCTGGGTTCGCGGCTGGGTCAGCAGCGGCGTTCGCCCAAAGTGCAGCGAGCCACCACCCCACTGGCGACAGCGCTGCCAACGATGCCATCCACGAGCTTGATGCGCTGGCTGATGAGCTGGCTCGCAACGATCAATGCACAGAATTATTGGCGGTACTTGAGCGCATTTTGCGCATCGATCCGCATCGCTTGGTTGCCCTGTTCAATCGTGCCGTCGCCTTGCAGCGTTTAGGGTTAGATGCCCAAGCCCTTGATGCGCACACGCAAACCTTAGAGCACGACCCCACGCACACGCCATCACGGATGGCTCGCGCGGCTTTGTACAACAACCAAGGCCATTCACAAAAAGCACTGGACGATTTAAATGTTGCCCTGCAAACTTCGCCCGACGACCAAGCGGCACGCCACGCGCGCGCGGTTGTGCTGGCCAATCAAGAACAATACGAACTGGCGTTGCAAGACTATGCGCTGCTCGTGCCCATGGCAGCCCCACAAAGCGAAGCAGCGTCTTCGCAAAGCTCAGCCATGCACCCTGACGCAGCGCTACGCGCCGGGTTCTGTCATTTGATGCTGGGCCATTACGCGCAAGGTTGGCCGCTGTATGAGTGGCGCTGGCAAGTCGATCCCCAGCTTGTGCAAACCCAGCGCATTCACCAGTATCCGTGTGCACCCCTGCGCGATATACCCGCCGAGCAGCGCAAAGGACTATCCGTCTTTGTGTGGCTTGAACAAGGCTACGGCGATGTTTTTCAGTTTTGTCGCTACGCTCAAGCGCTCGCCCAGCAAGGGGCGACGGTCTTGTTCCAAAGCGACAAGTCGCTGTACCCGCTGCTCCATCAATCCTTGGCATCAAGCGGTGTCGTGATCTTGCAAGAAGGCGTACCCACGGCTCCGTTTCATAGTCACTGCCCCTTGATGAGTTTGCCGCTCGCCATGGGAACCGATAGCCTGCGCGACATTCCAGCCCCCATTCCTTACTTAAAAGCCCATCAGGGGCAAGCCGCTGTTTGGGAGCAAAGGTTGCTCGCGCAGAGCCGCCACGCGAAGACCCCGCCCTTGCGCGTGGGATTGGTATGGCGCGGCAAAATCAAGACCCAAGAGCAATCTCGGCGTGCGCTGCCTTTTGCGCAGGTGCAGCAGTTGATGCAGGCGCTACGCGGGGCATCCATCCAATGGGTGAGCTTGCAAAAAGGCCTCTCCCCCGAAGAGCAACGTGCGCTATCAAATGATGGCACTTTGATTGATTGGACGGACGATCTGCACGACTGGGCGGATACCGCCGCCCTCATTGATCGATTAGATCAGGTGATCACCGTGGACACGGCCATCGCTCACCTTGCAGCCGCCATGGGCAAACCCACATGGGTGTTATTGCGATTCAACCCCGATTGGCGCTGGCTGACTCACCGCGACGATAGCCCTTGGTATCCAACGGCTCGGCTTTTTCGCCAGCCAGCGCTGGGCGACTGGGATAGCGTGATGCGCCATGTGCGACAGGCGTTGGTGGAATACAACCTAGACAAAAACCGCTAGGCGCTCTGTACAATGCACAACAGCTCGTTAGCCAAGCACTTGCGGACGATTCATATGAAAAAAACACCCATCACCTTCACAATTGAAGTCCATTTCGATGACGAAAGCGGCATGTGGTGGTGTGAGTGTGACGAGTTACATCTTGTCACCGAAGCTCCGACTTATGAAGCACTGATTGCTCGCGCTACCTTATTAGCACCTGACATCGCAAAAGAAAACGGGCTCAGCATTGCTGGTGCACAGCTACGCTTTGAGCAACTCGTGACAACATAAGCTCTATGGGGGCAGGGTTTTACCGCGATATTCGAGCCATTTTGTTAGCTCATGGTTGCACCCTGATCAGACAAGGCAAAGGCAGTCACGAATTTTGGCAAAGCCCCATCAATGGCGCACGCTTTCCTGTTGCAACAACAGTAGCAGCAAGACCAATGGCTAATGCGATCTTGAAACAAGCCGGAATTCGTGAGCGTCTTTAATTTCAATGGGGCAACGCATTGGTTTTCAATTTTCATGTATCATCGGCTTTTGTTCGCTGTACATGTTTACTTCTACAGCTTGAGCCTTCGGCAGTCACTGCGACTAAAGCCGCTACCTCCCCCCCTCACATTTACTTTTATCAACCATCTATAACCCAGCGGGTTTAACCACAAATGCACATTAACGAACTCAAGGCACTCCACGTCTCAGAAGTGCTGCTTCAAGCCGAAGCCCTCGAAATTGAAAACACCGGACGTATGCGCAAGCAAGAGCTGATGTTTGCCATCATCAAAAAACGTGCCCGCGCTGGCGAGCAAGTTTTTGCCGATGGTGTCTTAGAAATTCTGCCCGATGGTTTTGGTTTTCTGCGCTCGCCCGACACCAGCTTTACCGCCTCCACCGACGACATCTATATCTCCCCCAGCCAAGTGCGCCGTTTTAACTTACACACCGGCGACATGATTGAGGGCGAGGTGCGCACACCCAAAGATGGCGAGCGTTACTTTGCACTGAACAAGCTCGACAAGGTCAACGGCGGATCGCCTGACTCGAACAAGCACAAGGTGATGTTTGAAAATTTAACGCCTCTGTTCCCTAAGGAGCAAATGCGACTTGAGCGCGACATTAAGAGTGAAGAAAACATCACCGGTCGCGTGATTGACATCATTGCGCCGTTTGGCAAGGGACAGCGCGCGTTGCTCGTGGCCTCGCCCAAATCGGGCAAAACGGTGATGATGCAGCACATCGCCCACGCGATTGCCGCCAATTACCCCGACTCGCACCTGATGGTGCTGCTGGTGGATGAGCGTCCCGAAGAGGTCACGGAGATGCAGCGCAGTGTGCGCGGCGAGGTGATCAGCTCCACGTTTGATGAGCCTGCTGCGCGTCACGTTCACGTTGCCGAAATGGTGATTGAACGCGCCAAACGCTTGGTCGAACTCAAAAAAGACGTGGTGATTTTGCTCGACTCGATCACGCGCCTCGCACGTGCCTACAACAACGTGATGCCCAGCTCCGGGAAAATTGGCTCGGGCGGTATCGACACCAACGCCTTGCATCGCCCCAAACGCTTTTTTGGCGCAGCTCGTAACGTGGAAGAAGGCGGCAGTTTGACCATCATCGCGACCGCGCTGGTGGACACCGGTAGCCGTATGGACGAGGTTATTTTTGAAGAGTTCAAAGGCACGGGCAACTCCGAGGTGCACCTCTCGCGCCGCCTCTACGAAAAACGCATCTTCCCGGCCATTGAGCTGACCAAATCAGGCACGCGCCGCGAAGAGCTGTTGCTGGCACCCGAGGTGCTGCAAAAAACGCGCATCTTGCGCTCATTCATGTTCAATATGGATGAAATTGAGTCCATGGAGATGGTGCTCAAGCAAATGAAGGCGACCAAAAACAACAGTGAATTCTTTGAGGCTATGCGCCGAGGCGGCTAGCACGCGGTATAATCAAAGGCTTTGCGAAAAGTGCCCAAGAAGTAGGTTCTCGGTGCGGCTGGCGCGTTTGAAATTTTTTAGAAAAGAGTCTCCCATGAAAGAAGGCATCCACCCTAATTACCGCGAAGTTTGCTTTTTGGATTTATCCAACGGCTTCAAGTTCGTGACCCGCTCATCGGTTAACGCCAAAGAGACCATCAAAATGGAAGATGGTCGCGAGCTGCCACTGTACAAGCTCGACACCTCCAGCGAATCGCATCCTTTCTACACGGGCACACAAAAATCCGTGGACAACATGGGTGGACGTGTGGCTAAGTTCTTGAACCGCTACGGCAACAAAAAAGCCGACGAAGCTGCTGCCGCGTAAGCCGCGCAGCCTTTCAGGCACAATGAAAGCAGTCCATCTTTGGACTGCTTTTTTTATGGCACATTCCCCCTCCAACTCACCCGCCGCACCTCCTGCGCCGCCCGTCACACGCATTCCATCGCCAGCGATTGTGGCGCAGGAAGCTGTGCGTCGCCTGCCGCGCTGGGCGTTAATCACGCTGTGCGCTGCCTATACGCTGGCGGGCTTGATCGGTCGCGAGCCCTGGAAGAACGCTGACCTAGCTGGCTTTGGTTTATTACTGGACGTGCTGGGAACCTCGCAAGGAGCTTGGCTTTTGGTGCGTGCAGGCGCAGCCGCTTTGCTGGGCCTGACGTGCGCAGCCACTTGGTACGCCACCTACTACTTAGCCAGACGCAAGCAGGCGCAGCCCGTTCCATTTGCCTTTGGTGGCGAGGCCCACCCAGCCGACTACGCGCGGGCGATTGCTGATGGCGCACTGCTAGCCCTTTTGGCGTGTTTAGGGCTTGCCCAATTAGGGCACGAGACTACGCTGTCGTTGGTACAGATGTCATTGACCGCCGTCACATTTTTTGCCCTATCGGCGTATGCCTACCATCCCATCACCGCAGGCGCGGCGCTGCTCATGGGTTGCACGGGCTTGTTTTTCACCTTGCAAAATTGGAGTCTTCAAACCAGCGACGGATTCAGTCTACGCGCTTGGCGAGAAAGTCTCCACATGCTCGTTTGGTTTACTTGGCCCGCATGGGTGCTAGCAACTTTGGCGCTGGTGAAATGGCGCAGGCATTGGCTCAGTACTTGCCCCTCGTTCCATATCGCGCTGCCACTGGTTTTCGTAGTTGCCTTTTTGGTACCGCTGCCGATGCTGGTTCAAAAAGACCGTTGGTTTTTGAGTGCCCTGCCCCCGCTAGCAGCACTGGCCGCATTTGCACTGCCCACCCTCAAGCGCGGTATGAAAAGCTTGATCGACCTGTTCACGCTGATTTTTTTTAGCGGTTGTGCTTTCATTATTTGGGTGGTTTGGATTGCCATGCAAACCGGCATTCCTCCGCAACCAGCGGCTAACGTAGCAAGGCTGCTCCCGCACTTCACGCCTTCCTTCTCAGCTCCCGTGCTTCTGCTGGCACTGGCCGCTACGCTGGCTTGGGGTATGCTCGTTTATTGGCGACTGGGTAAACATCGCCCCGCCATTTGGATGAGCATGGTGCTACCTGCAAGCGGTGCCGCCGTTTGTTGGGCACTCTTGATGAGTCTGTGGCTGCCGCTACTCGATCACGCCCGCAGCTACGAATACCGCATGGGACAAGTGGCAAGCCACATCGCACCGCGCAACAGCCAACAAACCACGGATGAAGCCAGCTGCATCCACATCCACGGTATCGACACAGCTCAGCAAGCGGCCTTGCGTTACTACTTGCACCGCCCACTGATCGTGGCGCATCGCCAAGCCATTTGCCCTTACCTGATGGTGGGCAGCGATGCTCAGCCTAGCCTGCCCGAGCTCGTCACGCTGAGCCAATGGCAGCTCGCAGCGACGATTCGGCGACTCAAGAGTGAAGATGAGGACTGGCTGATTTATCAGCGCCGCCCATGAGTCACCCCACGCCGCATCAACTCAAGAGCGAACGCCATCTGATTTGGAAACACGCCGTGAGCGTTCTCACGGGACAGCTTGCAGCGGTGCTCTCAGGCGTGGTCGATACAGTCGTTGCAGGTCAGTACTCCAACGAAGCGCTGGCCGCGCTCTCGGTGGCCAGCGCCATCAATATCAGCGTGATCGTCAGCTTGATTGGTGTGCTCAATGTGCTGCTGCCTGTTTATGCCGAACACCGAGGTGCAGGGCGCAACGCCCAAGTGGGGCACACCTTGCACCAAGGGCTGTATTTGGCGGGTCTGCTATCCATCGTCGCCCTACTCATTTTGCTGTTCCCACGGTGGCTGCTGGATCAGGCGCAAGTGCCCAGTGCCTTGATCCCGGAGATTGAACATTACCTGCGTGTACAGGCTTTTGTGGTGCCGCTGTTTATGCTGTTTCGGATGTATGCGGCGCTCAACCAAGCGCTGGGTAAACCGTGGTTTGTCACTTGGCTGCAAATCGCCATTTTGGCGCTCAAAATTCCGCTGTCATTTTGGCTTGTCCACTCGCAAGGGCTGGTGGGCTGTGCTTATGCTTCGTTGATTGTCACCAGCAGCGCTTTGGCTTTGGCCGGTTATTTAGTAGCAACCCACGCGGACTACAAACCTTATCGCATTTGGCGCCGCCTTGACAAACCCAGCTGGCCTGCCATCCGGCACCACCTGCGACTAGGCTTGCCGGCGGGTCTGAGCCAGTTGGTCGAAATTACCTCTTTCACGTTAATCTCCCTCTTGGTGGCACGCCTAGGCATCGTGGCTTCTGCCGCGCATCAAATTGCCAGCACGATGGCGGCCATGGTCTTTATGCTGCCCATCTCCTACGGAGTAGCCGCCACAGCGCGCGTATCGTATTGGATCGGTCATGGCAACCCACAACTGGCGGCTCGTTTGGTCAAGCAGACACTGGCGTGGGGGCTTGTTTTTGGCATCTCACTGGGTCTTTGTGTGCTGCTGACACGCCACTGGCTTGCCATGCGCTTTAGCACCACACCCGAAGTGATCAGCCTTGCCAGCACACTGCTGGCCTACGTTGCGCTGTATCACGTACCGGATGGGCTGCAAATTATGGGCATGTTTTTACTTCGCTGCTACAAGATCACCTTCATGCCGCTTGTCGTCTACAGCGTCTTTTTGTGGGGCATTGGCCTAGGGGGCGGCTACTACCTGGCCTACAGCGGCGTGAGCTCACCGTTTGCACAAAGCGCCACCTCGTTTTGGCTCACGGCCATCATCTCGCTCACGCTTGTCGGCATCTGGTTTAGCGCTGCACTGATCAAGGTTGGCGCGAAAAAATCAGTTTAAACACCGACCCCACACCCAGCGTGCTGGCAATGTCCAGTTTTGCTCCATGGCGCTGCGCCACGTGCTTGACAATCGCAAGGCCAAGGCCCGTACCCGATACGTCACCCGCCTCTCGGTTACGGCTTTGATCGACCCGGTAAAAGCGCTCGGTCAATCTTGGCAAGTGCTCAGCCGCTATCCCCATGCCTGTATCTTGAACGGTCAGGACATGATCGCGCCAAGTCACCGTCACGCTACCGCCCGCAGGCGTGTAGCGCACGGCGTTGGTGATTAAGTTGGAGCAGGCGCTTTGCAGCTCGCTGGCTACGCCCATGACCGTCTCCTGCGGCTGGACATCAAACGTGATCGTCAACTCGCGCTTCATATTTTTGGCCAACTCTCGGGCTTCGTGCTCGCACTCGTGCAGTAACTCGGTCATCGCCACGGACTCGAAGACGGGCTTAGCTTTGGCATCTAATTGCGACAGCGTCAGCAAATCGGTCACAAGTGCTTCTAAGCGCCGACTTTGCACACTCATCAGCTCAAGGTAATGCGCACGATCTTGCTCACTGAGCGCTAATGTTTGCATGGTTTCAATAAAGCCGGACAGCACCGTCAACGGCGTGCGAATTTCGTGCGAAACATTGGCCACAAAATCGCGCCGCATGTGATCGGCACGCTCCACATCGGTGACATCGCGAACCAACAGCAGCGCCCTGCTTTTGCCATGCGACTGACCATACAGATGGAGTTGCAAAGCTTTGTTATCAAAGCGCAACTCATCCGAGAAGTCGCCGCGCGCGATGTAGTCAACAAACTTTGGATGGCGCACCAGATGCACGATGTGCTGCGCCACGTCGCGCGTGGCATCCAGTCCCAGCAACTGCGCAGCGGTCTGGTTACACCACTCGATGCGCCGATCCGCGTCCAAGATCACCACGCCATTGGGCGAGACTTGAATGGCTGACAAAAAAGCTTGTAGCTGAGCCGCAGATTCCTCTGTCTGATGGTTGCACGCTTTGAGCGCCTTGTGATGCTGCCAACCTAGGCGCTTGATACGTGCACGCATCCCCAGCATGCTCATCGCCCACAGAAGCAGCGCCGCAGCTGCCACCAACCAAGGCACCAGTTGCGCCAAGCTCATGCATCGTCCCTTGACAAGCGATACCCCATACCCCGGATCGTTTGTACTTGCCCAGCAGCCTGCGGTGAGACCGCATGAAGCGCCTCACGCAAACGCTTGATGTGGACATCGACCGTTCGCTCATCAATATCGCTGTAGTGTCCCCACACCATGTTTTGCAGCGTCTCGCGTTTGAGCACTTTATCGTTTTGCTGCAGCAAAGCGGTGAGTAATCGAAACTCGGTCGGTGCCAGCTTGACCTCCAGCCCACTCGCCGTCACGCGGTGCGCGGTGCTGTCTAAACTGATTCGGCCCACCGTCATGCTGGAGCCACCAGATGCTGGCTCGGGCGCTCGTCTGCGCAGCACCGCACGCACACGTGCCAGCAGCTCTTTGGTTGAAAACGGTTTGGTGATGTAGTCGTCCACCCCGGCATCCAGTCCTGCCACCTTATCGGCCTCGTGCGCCTTGGCCGTGAGCATGATGATGGGCAGATGTTTGGTCTCGATCTGACTGCGCCACTGTTTAGCCAGCGACAAACCGCTCATGGTGGGTAGCATCCAATCGAGCAACACCAAGTCGGGACAGCGCTCAAACACCATGGCTTGCGCCTGCGCACTGTCGGGGGCAAGGGCGCACTCAAAACCACCATGCCGCAAATTGATGGCGATCAGCTCAGCAATGGCGGTTTCATCTTCCACAATCAAAACGTAGGTTTTTTTCATGGTGGGTGTGTTGTTACTGAATCGCTGACTCAATGTCGGCCATGCTGGAGTGGCGCACATCGGCACCTTTGACGATGTAGATCACGCTCTCGGCGATATTTTTCGCATGATCGCCAATGCGCTCAATGGCCTTGGCGATAAACAGCAGATCGAGACTGGCGCTGATGGTACGCGGGTCTTCCATCATGTAGGTAATCAAACGGCGAACAAAACCGCTCCACTCTTGGTCGATCAAGTCATCCTCTCGCAAAATGCCTAGGCACTCGGTCGCATCTAGGCGCGCAAACGCATCAAGCGCTTTGCGCAACTGCTTGGCGGCCAAGTCTGAGGCCACGCGCAGATCGCCCGACGGCAAGCGCAGCGTTGCACCAACTTTGCAAATCGACTGCACCATACGCGCCATGCGCTCGGCCTCGTCGCCCACGCGCTCTAGGTTGGCGGTGGTGCGCGAGATCGCCATGAGCAAGCGCAAATCCCGCGCAGTGGGTTGACGCCGCGCAATGATGTTAGAGAGCTCACGGTCAATATCGATCTCAAACTGGTTGACCGACACTTCGGCCTCAATTACTTTGAAGGCCACGTCCGCGTTCATCAGCGACAAGGCTTCGATGGCCAGATGAATTTGCGCCTCGACAAGGCCACCCATCTCTAGCACGCGACTGGAGACACCTTGCAGCTCACTATCAAACTGGGTGGAAATATGTTTATCCATGATGTTGCTTTCTTAATCGGGGTCTCGTTGATCAACCAAATCGACCGGTGATGTAGTCTTCCGTTTCTTTGCGCTTGGGCTTAAAAAAAACGTCTTCGGTTGTGCCAAATTCCACCAAATCACCCAAGTACATGTAGGCGGTGTAGTCCGAGCAACGCGCCGCTTGCTGCATGTTGTGGGTCACGATCACCACGGTGTAGTTTTGTTTGAGCTCAGAGATCAACTCTTCAATTTTCGCAGTAGAGATGGGGTCTAGTGCCGAGCACGGCTCGTCCAAGAGCAGCACCTCGGGCTTGATCGCAATGCCGCGTGCAATGC
>CAZAIW010000012.1:0-6003 GCA_964485285.1 uncultured Burkholderiaceae bacterium
GTCCAGCACGTAGAGCGTGAGCGGTGTTTTTTGCCCGCGCTTGGCAACATCGTCGCGTACTTTGGACAGTTCAGTCACCAGCTTGAGCCGCTGTGCCTCACCACCCGACAGTGTGGGCGAGGGCTGCCCCAGCGTGAGGTAGCCCAGCCCCACGTCTTTGAGCAGTTGTAGCGGATGCGCGATTGAGGGCATGGAGGCGAAGCATTCAACCGCCTCGTCCACTTCCATTTGCAGCACATCGCCAATCGATTTGCCCTTCCACCGTACGGCGAGTGTCTCGGGATTAAAGCGCGCGCCCTTGCACTGCTCGCACAACACCTTCACGTCGGGCAGAAAGCTCATGGCAATGGTTTTGATGCCTTGACCCTCGCAGCCGACGCAGCGTCCGGGGCCTGTGTTAAACGAAAAGCGCGACGCTGCATAGCCGCGTGCCTTGGCCTCTAGCGTGCCTTCAAAGAGTTTGCGAATCGCATCCCAAAAGCCCACATAGGTGGCAGGGCAAGAGCGCGGCGTTTTACCAATCGGGGTTTGATCGACTTCCAGCACGCGCTGGATGGGATAGTGTTTGCTTTCGGCCATATCGTGCTTGACCTGCGGGAAGAGGATGTCGCGTGCTAAGGTTGATTTGCCCGAACCCGACACGCCGGTAATGGCCACCAGCTTGCCAAGTGGAATGGCGACGCTGACGTTTTGCAGGTTGTGGAGCTTGGCGTTTTGGATGTGGATGGCTGGATTGAAATGAGGGTCTGTCCCCAATTTCTCTGTCCCTAATTTTTCGACAGCACGTCGGGCTTGGAACGGATGCTTCAGTGCCGTGCCTAAGTAACGTCCGGTTTGTGATTCGGCGACGGCTCGAATATCGGCCACCGACCCTTCGGCTACCAAGTGTCCACCGCGTTTACCCGCCGAGGGCCCAATGTCGATGATGTGATCGGCGGCGCGGATGGTGTCGGCATCGTGCTCCACCACCACCAGCGTGTTGCCTTTTGCTGTGAGGTCTTTGAGGGCCGAGAGCAGGATGGCGTTATCGCGTGCGTGCAGACCAATGGTGGGTTCGTCCAGCACATAGCAAACGCCTTGCAGGTGACTACCGAGTTGTGCTGCAAGCCTGATTCGCTGGGCTTCTCCGCCCGATAGCGTGGGCGCACCTCGGTCTAAGGTGAGGTAGCCCAAGCCCACCTGTTCTAAAAAGGCGAGCCGGCTTGCAATCTCGGGGAGGAGGTCGCGAGCGATGTCGGCTTCACGCCCTTTTAGGACGAGTTGCTGAACCCACGTGCGGATGTCGCTGATGCAAAGCGCCGCCACATCGGTGATGGGCGTGCCTTGAAAGCGCACCGAACGTGCTTGCACATTTAGCCGTGTGCCCGCGCAGGTGGGGCAGGCTTGCTCGCTTACGTCGTCAACGCTGACTTCCTCAAAGCTTTGCTCGCGCCCTTTGTTGGCGGCATCGACCACCACCGAGTCATCCAGCAATTGGCGCTGCTCTTTGGTCAGCGCCACGCCCGTGCCTACGCAGCTGAGGCACCAGCCGTGTTTGCTGTTGTAGCTGAACAGGCGCGGGTCTAGCTCGGGGTAAGACGTGCTGCAAATGGGGCAGGCGCGTAGGGTGGAGAAGATGGAGACGTGAGGGTTGAAGATAGAGCCGCTTGCCTTGAGCTGCATTTCTTCGCGCAAACCATCGAGTGGACTGAGCACATGCACCACGCCTTTGCCGTGCTCCAAAGCACTGGCAAGTGCAGTGCGCAGAGCGGCTTCGCGCGCAGCGCTGACATGGATGTCGGCAATCGGCAGCTCGATGGTGTGTTCTTTAAAACGGTCTAGTTTGGGAAATGGCAGCGTGGGCACAAACTGTCCATCGACCCGCAAATGCGTGTGCCCGCGCAGCCGTGCCCACTCGGCTTGCTCGGTGTAAATACCCTTGCGGTTGATGATGAGGGGTGCCAGCAGCCCAATGTGCTGTCCTTTGAAGTCACGCAAAATCGCCGCAACCATACTGTCCACCGATTGCGGACTGACGGGCGCACCATCGTGTACGCAGTGCTGCACGCCCAGCTTGACGTAGAGCAGGCGCAAAAAGTGCCATATCTCGGTCGCGGTGCCAACGGTACTTTTACGTCCGCCGCGCGAGAGGCGCTGCTCAATCGCCACCGTGGGCGCAATGCCATAGACGGCATCGACTTCGGGGCGGCCTGCGGGCTGCACGATGGAGCGAGCGTAAGCGTTGAGCGACTCCAAATAGCGGCGCTGTCCTTCGTTAAACAAAATGTCAAACGCCAGCGTGGACTTGCCCGATCCGCTCACGCCCGTCACCACATTGAACTGTCCGTGGGGAATGTTGACGCTCAAATTTTTGAGATTGTTTTCGCGCGCTCCCTTGATTTGAATGGCGGACAACAAGGGTGGCCTGACCGATAAATGCGGGACAGACCCAGGGGATGCGCGTAGCGCAGACGGAGTCTGCCCCCCATTTATCAGCCCCCTATGGATCATTTTTTCACCAACCCCCACCGCGCCCTCATACTCGCGCAGCGCCCGTCCGGTATGGCTGGTGGGATGTTGCTTCACATCGTCTGGGGTGCCCACGGCGACGATGCTGCCGCCTGCGTCCCCGCCTTCTGGCCCTAAATCGATGAGCCAATCCGAGGCGCGAATCACATCCAAGTTGTGCTCGATCAGCAGCACCGAGTGCCCCGCCTCTAACAGCTTGCGTAGCGCCCGCATCAGCTTGGCAATATCGTCAAAATGCAAGCCCGTGGTGGGCTCGTCAAACATAAAAAGTTTGCCCTTGGTTGCAAGACTTTGTTTGCTGGCTGTTTTGGACTGCACGGTTTCGGCCAAGAAGCCCGCCAGCTTGAGCCGCTGTGCCTCGCCGCCCGACAGCGTGGGCACGGGTTGCCCCAGTTTGACGTAATCCAGCCCGACATCCACGATGGGCTGCAAAGTGCGCAGCACTTCACGCTCGCTGGCAAACACGCGGCAGGCTTCGGCCACGGTGAGGTTGAGGACATCGGCGACAGATAAATGACTGGGCAGCCTCGCCTCCAATATCTCAGGCCGATAGCGCGAGCCTTGGCAGTCTTGGCAGCGCAGGTACACGTCCGATAGAAATTGCATCTCAACGTGTTCAAAGCCCGAGCCGCCGCAGGTCGGGCAGCGCCCATCGCCGTTATTGAAACTAAATTTGGACGCGGTATAGCCGCGCTGCTTGGCCAGCGGTGTCGCCGCAAACAGCTCGCGGATGGCATCCCATGCGCCCACATAGCTAGCGGGGTTGGAGCGCGTTGTTTTACCGATAGGCGATTGATCGACAAAGACCACATCGCTTAAATGATCAGCGCCCAGCAACTGGCTGTGCAAGCCCGGTGTGTCGGTGGCCTTGCCAAAGTGACGCAGCATTGCGGGTGCCAAAATATCTTGCACGAGCGTGGATTTACCCGATCCGCTAACCCCCGTGATCGTGACCAAGCAGGTCAGTGGCATATCAATATCAATGTTCTTTAAGTTGTGCTGGCGTGCGCCTTGCAAGATGAGGCGCGGCGTGGACTCGCGCACCCCTTTTTTAAAGCCAAGGCCAATCGTTTTGCGCCCTGCAAGGTAGGCGCCTGTGAGCGTATCGGCATGCCTGAGTTGATCGGGCGTTCCATCAAACACCATCTGCCCGCCCGCGCTGCCGGGCCCGGGGCCCATGTCGATCACGCGATCAGCAGCCAGCATGACGGCGGGGTCGTGCTCCACCACCACCAGCGTATTGCCCGCGTCGCGCAGTCGCAGCATGGCGCGGGTGATGCGATCCATGTCGCGCGGATGCAGCCCGATGCTGGGTTCGTCCAGCACAAACAAGGTATGCACCAAGGATGTGCCCAGCGCGGTGGTCAGGTTGATGCGCTGCACCTCGCCGCCCGACAGCGTGCGACTTTGGCGATCAAGCGTGAGATAGCCCAAACCGACATCGCACAGGTATTGCAAGCGTGTGTTGATTTCCTCCAAGATCAGCTGTTGGGCTTTGGTTTCAGCTGATTCAGAATCATTGGGGACAGACCCCAATGGTTGCTGCGCAAAATTCGGGGTCAGTCCCCAATGATTTGCCAGTGACGTAAAAAACACGCGCAGTCTCTCTATCGGTAATTGCATCACATCGTGCAGGCACAGTCCCTCTAGGCCTTGCAGCGTATGGCTTTCAAAGCCAATGCCCTTGGGAGCGAAGCGGGACGAGGCTTGCAGCACGGCATCTGCTTCAGATTTGCTTCCAACGCGCCATAAAAGAGCCTCTAATTTGAGCCGTGCGCCGTTGCAAGTTGGGCACGTGGTGTAGCTGCGGTATTTGGACAGCAGTACGCGGATGTGCATCTTGTACGCCTTGGACTCGAGGTAGTCGAAGAAGCGGCGCACACCAAACCAGTGCTGATTCCACTTGCCATTCCACTGCGGCGAGCCGTTGATTACCCAATCTTGCTGGCTGGGCGTGAGCTTGTTCCAAGGCGTGTCGCGTGGAATGCCAGCACTCTCGGCGTGGCGCATCAGGTCGTCTTGTGCCTCCTTCCAAGCTGGGGTTTGCATGGGCTTGATGGCACCAGCGCGTAGCGTGAGTTTGTCGTTGGGGATGACCAGCCCCAGATCAACACCGATGACGCGGCCAAAGCCCCGGCAGGTCTCGCACGCGCCATGCGCTGAGTTAAACGAAAACAGCGAAGGCGTGGGCGCACTGTAGTGAATGCCGCTCTCGGGGCAATGCAGCCCGGTGCTAAAGCGCCAGACTTGGGATTTGGCATCGTCATCTGTATCGGCAAATACCGTGAGTTGACCACTGCCGTGCTTGAGTGCGGTTTCAATCGCTTCGATCACACGTGCCGGCTCGCTGCTGCCCATGCGCACTCGGTCGGCCACAACGTAGAGCTTGTCCTCGTGCGTGTGCATGCGCGTAAAGCCGCTGGCGGACAGCCACTGCGCCAACTCTTCGGGCGAGGTACCGGCAGGCAATGTGACGGGAAACGTGATCTGTAGGCGCGGTGCGGTTTTTAAATCATTGGGCAAGTAATTGGGGACAGACCCCAATTTGTGCTTCGCAAAATTAGGGGTCAGTCCCCAATGACTTGAGCGCTCACAAATTTCAGCATAGATGGACTGCGCATCATCGCGCCGCACAGGCAAGCCGGTTTGTTGGTCGAACAGCGCTGCGCTACGGGCAAAGAGCAGTTTGAGGTGATCGTTCAGCTCGGTCATCGTGCCGACCGTGGAGCGCGAGCTACGCACGGGGTTGCTTTGGTCAATCGCAATAGCGGGCGGCACGCCTTCGATGCGATCAACAGCGGGCTTATCCATGCGATCTAAAAATTGCCGCGCATAGGCGCTAAAGGTCTCCACATAACGGCGCTGGCCTTCGGCAAATAGCGTATCAAACACCAAGGACGACTTGCCCGAACCGCTCACGCCTGTCACGACTGTCAGCTCGCCGGTTTGGATGTCCAGATCGAGGTTTTTGAGATTGTGCTGGCGTGCGCCTCGGATGCGGATGAGGGGGGTGGATGTGCCTTGTGTCATGGCGAGGTCTTTCAAAGTGAGTGCAAAGATTCTACGTAGTTCCCTCAAAAAATGAGGTGGATACGCTTTTATACTGAGGCTTCTTTTTGCACGAGGTGTCAGCATGAGTGGAACGTTATGGAAGCACCTAATCGCGTGGTTGATCAGCAGCTTCGTGGTTACAAGTTCTTGGGCGCAAATCAAAATTGGTCAGACCGTTGGCTTGACGGGCGCGGTTGCGGCGACGGTGCGCGAGACGGTGGCGGGTGCGCGGCTTTATCTGGATCACGTCAATGCCACGGGCGGTGTGCTGGGCGAGTCGGTTGAGCTGATCACTTTAGATGATCGGTTTGATGTCAAGCAAGCGGCTGAAAACGCACGGATTTTGATGGAAGACAAACAGGTGATCGCACTGTTTCTCAATCGTGGAACACCGCACACCGAGGCCATCATGCCGCTGTTGGAAAAACACCGCGTGCCTTTGAT
>CAZAIW010000012.1:6013-8322 GCA_964485285.1 uncultured Burkholderiaceae bacterium
TGCACGCCGACCCACAGCGCCACGTAGACCATCACGGGCGCGATGTTGTTGCGCAAACCCGTGCAGCCCTACATCTTTAATGTGCGCAGCAGCTACCAACGCGAGGCGGAAAAAATCATTGATTACTTCCATACCGTTCAAAACGGACGCATTGCCATCGTTCAAGTGGATGACTCGTTTGGTGCTGATGCCGTGGAGGGCGCACAAGCGGGATTTGCTAAAAATAAAAGTGCTCCCGTCCTCGTGCTCAAGGTAGACCGCAACCAGCCCGACTATGGACAGATTGTTCCGGCTTTGACGAAAGCCAATCCGCAAGCCGTGCTATGGGTGGGGTCGGGTACGGCGGTGAGCGATGGCATTCGCGCGGTGAGGACGGCGGGCTTGCGTGCCGTCATTGCCACGCTGTCCAACAATGCGTCGGATGGATTTATCCAAATGCTTGGGACATGGGGGCAAGGCGTGATCGTTGCGCAGGCTTTTCCTTCCGAGCGCTCCTTGAGCTATGGGCTGGTGCGGCAAGCACAAGCGCTGGCGAAACCAGTCTCTTTAACCCTAACGCCCGCCATGCTTGAGGGCTTTGCTGCGGCCAAGGTGTTGGTAGAAGGGCTTAAGCAAGCGGGTAAAAATCCAACCCGCGCACGCTTGCTAGCGGCGCTCAACCGGATGGGACGGTTTGATCTAGGCGGCCTAGTGCTGAACTACAGCGCCACCGATCACACCGGGCTGCAATTTGTCGACTTATCCATTGTGGGCAGCGACGGGCTGTTCAGGCGCTGAACAGACCCCTTGGCGCATCTGGCCTGACCTTGCAGGCTAGATGGCGCGACCTCTTGCCAGCGGCGGATGCTTGGCAAAGTAGCTGTGCAAGCCCCGCATGATGGCGCTGACCAGTTGGCTTTGATAGTCGGGGCTGCGTAATTTTTCTTCTTCCTCGGGGTGACTGATAAACGCGGTTTCAATCAAAATGCTGGGAATGTCGGGCGCTTTCAGCACCGCAAAACTGGCTTGCTCAACCTTGCCTTTGTGCAGTTTGGCGATCCTGCCGAGTTCGCGGATCATGCTGCCACCAAGCAGCAAACTGTCCTTAATTTGGGCGGTGGTGCTCATGTCCAGTAGCGCACGCTTGACCTGCACGTCTTTAACCTTGATGTTGATACCGCCCACCGAGTCGGCCTTGTTTTCTTTATCCGCCATCCATTTGGCCGCGCTGCTAGAGGCACCATGCTCGGAGAGCGCAAACACGCTAGCGCCGCGCGCGGTCGGTGTCATAAACGCATCGGCGTGCAGACTGATGAATAAGTCGGCTTGGACACGCTGCGCCTTTTGCACGCGCTGATGCAGGGGCACAAAATAGTCGCCCTCGCGCGTTAAAAAGGCGCGCATGGTGTTGCCAGCGATGGGCTCGCGGTTGATGCTGGCCAGCAGCAGCTTGGCGATTTGCAGCACCACCTCTTTCTCTTGGGTGCCCGCAGGGCCAATCGCGCCGGGGTCTTCGCCGCCATGACCGGCATCAATGGCGATGACGATGAGCCGATCGGTCTTGCTCGGTAGGCTTGTGCTTGGCAGGCCTTGTGGTGATTGACTTGTAGCCGATGATGTCTCAGAAGCCTTGCCTGAATTGGCTTGCAAGGGAGGTGATGATTTTTTTTCGATCCAATCACCCAGTGGATCGGGCGTGGGCAAGCGGCTTGCCGGGGGCGATGATTGTTTCAGCTCGGTAATGAAGAGATCGAGCGGATCAACGGCCACATCGGGGTACAAGTCGATGACCAATCGGTGCTGATAGCTGGCAACGGGCGCTAGCGTAAACACTTGGGGCTTGGCGGCTTGCTTTAAATCGAAGACCAGTCGCACCACGCCGGGGGTGTTTTGCCCGATACGCACGCCTTGAATAAACGGATCGTCGCTCTTGACCTTTGCTACTAGTTCTTTGAGCTCGGCACTGAGCTCAATGCCACTCATGTCCAGCGCCAAGCGTGGTGGCTGGGCAACAAAAAGATGCTGCGCGGTCAGCGGCGCATCCGACTCAATCGTGACCCGCGTGTAGTCGCGTGCGGGCCACACACGCACGGACACAAGGGCGGCGCTAGTAGGGCGGGGCGAGCCGGGCATATCTGCCGCAGCGCTTGCCCCACTTGGCTTGGCTAACCACAGTGCTAGGTAAGGCAGGCGAAATAAGGTTTTGCGGCGAGTCGGCATGTCACATCACCTTATCTTCACGTGACCAGCACGCGCCTGGTGCCATCTGCCAGCAAGTCAATCGCGATCACCATGTCGGCGCGTGGCAACACCCCACGCGCTTTATCCGC
>CAZAIW010000012.1:8332-15602 GCA_964485285.1 uncultured Burkholderiaceae bacterium
CTCTAAAGCCCGCTTCCTCCCATTCTGCGGGGTCGTTAAAACGGTAAAAATCGAAATGCGAAATGGGCAGCGCATCACCTTGCAAGTCTTGTCCTTCATAGGTTTCCACAATCGCATAGGTTGGACTTTTGATGCGTCCCTTAACTCCCAGCGTTTGCAACAGATAACGCGCCAAGGTGGTTTTGCCCGCGCCTAAATCGCCGCGCAGCTCGATGATGCAGTTGGACAAGTCGTGCGTCGCCGCCAGCGTGGTGGCAAACGCCTCTGTGTCTTGTTCTGAATGCCAGAAAATGGGTGAATGGACGGTCATGCGCTACTTCAAAAAATACAGCAATGGGGGCGAGAACTTGGATTCTCGCAAATTGCCGTGGCCGACTTATCTCAGCTTGATCTGGCACAAGCCGAGTCTCGCCTAAAGGCGTGGCTGGACAAGGGCTACCACGGCGATATGCACTACATGGCCGCGCACGGCACCAAGCGGACTCGGCCTTGGGAGTTGGTCAGCGGCACCCTCAGCGTGATCACCGCACGCATGGATTATTTGCCACCCAGTACGCCCGGTGATTGGCGCGATGCCGAGCAGCAACGCCTCGCCAAACCGCATGAGGCGGTGATCTCGGTGTACGCAAGAGGGCGCGACTACCACAAAGTCATGCGTGCGCGGCTGCAAACGCTAGCCGAAAAATTGACCGCCGAGCTGCGCCGCATGGAGGGGACAACCCCGCTGCAAAGCCGCGTGTTTGTGGACTCCGCGCCCGTGCAAGAGGTCACGCTGGCGAGTCATTCCGCGCTGGGTTGGCGCGGCAAACACACACTGCTGCTCAACCCACAAGCAGGCTCGATGTTTTTTTTGGGCGAGTTGTTTGTCAACTTTGAGCTGCCGCCCACGCCCATTCACGAGCCGCACTGTGGCAGCTGCACCGCGTGTATCGACGTGTGCCCAACGGCTGCCATCGTCGCGCCGTATCAAGTCGATGCTAGGCGCTGCATCTCCTACCTGACCATCGAGCACCAGGGTGCGATTCCGGTGGAGTTTCGCGCAGCGATGGGCAACCGCATCTACGGCTGCGACGACTGCCAAACCGCATGTCCTTGGAACAAGTTTGCCGCGCGTGCGGCTCTTGCCGACTTCGATGTGCGCGACGACATGCAAGGCAGCACGCTGCTCGCGCTCTTTGCGTGGAGCGAGGCGGAGTTTTTAAAACGAACCGAAGGTAGCGCCATCCGGCGTATTGGCTACGAACGCTGGCAGCGCAATATCGCCGTAGCGCTTGGAAATCAACTGCGCCATGCCTCGCAGGCCAACTGGGATGGCGCTTCTAGGGCATCTATCGTCACAGCCCTTATCCAACAAGGCGTGCAGGCAAGCGACTTGGTAAAAGAGCACATCAATTGGGCGCTGGGGCAGGCTTGAAGTTGCCTTTAATTGGGGACAGACCCCAATTGTTTCCCATTACTCAGATCACACGGCATCACCCCACCAGCCTAGCCTGTAGTTGCTTGGCAAAGACCTCGCTCACCTCAGCCACCGACACCGGCACACCAAGGCTGACCATATCGATGGTTGTCAGTCCGCTGTAACCGCAAGGGTTGATGCGGCTAAAGGGCGCTACATCCATGGCGACATTGAGCGCAACACCGTGGTAAGTGAAGTGGCGGCTGAGCTTGATGCCCAGCGCCGCGATCTTGCCAAGGCGCTCGCGCACAAACACGCCTTCGGCTGCGTCGTGGATGCCCGCTTGAGCCAGCTGGGCGTGGCTGTGCGGGTCATCTAGCCGCACGTAGATGCCGGGAGCCGTGCGCACGCGGTGTCCAGTGATGTCAAAGTAGGCCAGCGTTCGGATGACGGCTTCTTCTAGTTTGTAGACGTATTCTTTGACAAAGTAGCCCGCGCGTTTGAGGTCTAAGAGCGGATACGCCACGATTTGTCCCGGGCCGTGGTAGGTAATTTGTCCGCCGCGATTGGTTTGCACCACCGGAATATCACCCGCATCGAGCAGGTGTTCGGGCTTGCCCGCCAAGCCTTGCGTGAAGGTGGGTGGATGCTCGCAAAGCCAAAGTTCATCGGACATCGCGGGCAGGCCAGCGGTTGCACGCGCCGCCGTAAAGGCTTGCATGGCTGCTACGGTGGCGGAGTAATCGGCAAGGCCTAGTTGTTGGATCAACATCGTGGGTCACGTGATGGCGTTGGAATGCTGCAAAATAGATGGACTGAATAGATCAATGCAAACCTAGATTATTCCGTATCACATCATGATCACACTTTTTAAAAAACTGCGCACCAAACCCCAAGCGGCTTTCCTCTTCGTGGCACTCTTTTGTATGGCGATGCTGGGGTTTGGACTTTATCTCCAGCACGTGGTGGGGCTGGAGCCTTGCCCGATGTGCGTGGTGCAGCGCTACGCTTTGCTGGGCGTGGCTTTGACGGCCATTGTGGGAGTTATCGCTAGGTCACAAGGCGTTCATGTGGCGGTGGGCGCACTCGCTGCGGTGCTGGCTGGTTTTGGCGCTTTTGTTGCCGCGCGGCAAAGTTGGTTGCAGTGGTATCCGCCTGAAGTGTTTACGTGCGGACGCGACTTTTACGGCATTGTGGAGAGCCTGCCCATGCGCCGCGCGATTCCCATGATTTTTAAAGGCAGCGGCGACTGCACCAAGGTGGATTGGACTTTTTTGGGTGGCTCCATCGCCAATTGGTCATTTGTTTGCTTTGTCGCTTTGGTGTTTGTGAGCTTGTATGTACTGCGCATGGCAAGCCGTACAGCGCGGCGATCCTAAGCTTCAAACACCGTCCGCCATAGCGCCTGGATGGCCTCGCGCTCGGGCATGAGTGCATCGTCACCCAAAACGGCTTTGGTCTCTTGTAGCCTTGCGGCGTGTTGCTGGTCGCGCAGGATGTGATAAGCGTCGGCTGCGGCGACACCAATCCCAATGGGTAAGAGCTGCGCCGCCTGAGCCATGCGCAGCAGCTCGATGTTGCCTAGGTTGCCTAGCAAGGCGGGGTGATCTTTAGCGTGTGCGAGCACGAGGTACTGCACAGCAAACTCCACGTCCATCATGCCGCCCGGGCTGTGCTTGATGTCAAATGTGCCTGCGCTTGTGGGGTGCGCGGCGTAGAGCTTTTGCCGCATGGCGAGGACTTCGGCTTTGAGCAGAGCCGGATCGCGCGGTGTTTGCAGCACTTGGGATCGGATGTCATCAAACCTCGCTTGTAGCCTTGCCGATCCGCAGACGCAGCGCGCCCGGGTCATGGCTTGTAGTTCCCACGTCCATGCCGTATTGCTGCCGCGCTGCAATTGGTATTTTTCGTAGGAGGCCAGCGAGGTGACGAGCAGCCCGGAGTTGCCGTTGGGGCGCAGCGCGGTGTCGATCTCGTACAAGTCGCCCTCGCTGGTTTTGGCGGTGAGCCAAGCGATGAGCTTGCGCACGAGTGCGGTGTAGCGCTCGGTGGCGATGTCGCTGTCGTCGTCGTACAAAAACACAATGTCTAGATCGCTGCCGTAGCCTAGCTCTTTACCGCCTAGCTTGCCGTAGGCGATGACGGCAAAGCGCTCGGCCAAGTCTGAGCCTTGCAAGTTGCCGCGCAGCTTGGCTTGCAGCATATTCCAGCACCACGGCAGAGCTAAGCTGAGGATGCTGTCGGCAAGGGCCGAGAGTTCGTCGCCCACGTCACGCACCGAGAGCAAACCTTGCACATCCCGCACCAAAATTTTGAACACTTCGCTGTGGTGTGCGCGGCGCAGCAGATCGAGCAGCGCCTCTTCGTCGCACAGTCCCGTCGCTTGCAGGGCGAGGTATTGCAGGCGCACTTTCTTTTGAAAGGTTGTGGCATCAAAGCGGGTGGTCAGTACATCGGGGCGCTTGAGTTCGTCGGCAGCGTCGGGGTGCTTGCGCAGATAGCTCACCGTCCACGCGGCTTTACGCTGCAAGAGTTCGGTGGTGACAGTGGTGACGGGCGGCGCGGTGGGATCGATGGGGAGGGCTGATGCTGCGGGCAGCAGCTCTTGCCCAAGTCCCTTTTGCAGCCACTGCTCAAAGATGCTGGAGACCTGCTGGCGGTGCTGCGCTAGCTCGTTTTGAAACAGGGGGATGTCTGCAAAGCCCATGCGCTGGGCAACCCAGGCCATATCGGCCTGCGAGGCAGGCAGGTTGTGGGTTTGCGCGTCGTCTAGGTATTGAATGCGGTGCTCAAGCTGGCGCAAAAAGATGTAGGCACGGCGCAAAGTGGTGGCGGTGTCCGCGTCCATTAAGCCGGCAGCTTCCAGCCGATCAAGCGCGGTGAGGGTGGGACGAGCCAGCAGCTCGGGCTGGCGGCCGCCGCGCACAATTTGCATGACTTGCGCGGCAAATTCAATCTCGCGGATGCCCCCGTGTCCTAGCTTGATGTCGCGTGGGCCGTCCTTGCTATCGACTTGTTTACGAATGAGTCCATGCAATTCGCGCAGGGCAGCAAAGACTTTGAAGTCGAGGAACCGTCTAAATACAAACGAGCGCACCACGGCGCGTAGCGGCAGCACGTCTTCGGGCGCGGTATGCGTGGGAATGACACGCGACTTGAGCCACGCAAAGCGTTCCCACTCGCGCCCTGAGCGCTGAAAGTACTGCGCCAGTGTGGACAGCGATACGGCCAGCGCACCCTCGCTGCCGTAGGGGCGTAGCGCTAGATCAAGGCGAAAGACAAATCCGTGCTCGGTGACATCTGCGATCAAGCTTTTGATGAGGCGCACCTGCGCGGCAAAAAAAGCATGGTTAGAAATAGAGGTTTGCTCAGGGCTTGGGGCGTTGGTTTCACCGTCCGAGTCGTACACAAAAATCAAATCGATGTCGCTGGAGACGTTCAGTTCGCGTGCGCCCAGCTTGCCCATGCCAATCGTCCACAGCACGCTAGGCTTGCCTTTGCAAAGGGGTTCACCGTGCCGCTTGACAAGCTCGGCGTGCGTGGTTTGCGCCGCAACGCGCAGGCACACTTCGGCCAGATCGGTCATGCCTTGTATCACCACGCCAAGGGGCGCGGATGCTTCGCAGTCCAGCGTATAGAGGCGCTCAAAAACCAGTTGACGCAGCACGCGCAATTGCGCGCTGGTTGTGCTGTAGCCCTTGTCCTGCAAGGCTTGCAGCGCTGCGTATAGGTTGGCTTGAGTGGGTTCTCCGCTAGGCAAGCAGGGCAGGTCAGCCGCGTAGCGCTGGCGGATGCGTGTAATAGCCCGAGGCGGGGCGCAAGGCGACATCCCGGTGGGGGCGGTAGGGGTAGCTCGTGTCAAAATGATCGCCTCCGTTTTTTAGATGAAAGATGATATGGCAACAACACAAGATTGGATCGTACAAGCCGAAACGATTCGGGCGCAGATGTTAGCGGGCGGCAACGCGGCTCCTGGCGTGATTACGCGAGAGCAAATGGCGCAGATGTCGGGACTTGAGATTTTTAAAGCCATTCTTGCGGGTCAGTTGCCGTATGCCAGCGTGGGCAAGATGCTCAACTACTCGCTCATCTTGGCGGAGCCGGGCGAGGTGGTCTTTCAAGGCTCGCCGCCCAGCGAATTTTTAAATCCTATGGGCACGGTGCATGGCGGTTGGTATGGCACGCTGCTGGACTCGGCGATGGGCTGCGCGGTGCATACAACGGTGGCGGCGGGGCGCGGTTTTACTACCGCAGAGTACAGTGTCAACATTGTGCGCGGAGCTAAGCTGGGCGGGGTTTACCGCACGATTGGCAAGGTGCTGCATGCGGGGCGGCAAATGGCTACGGCTGAAGGCCGTGTGGTGGATGCCGACGGCAAACTCTATGCGCATGGCACCACCACTTGTTTTGTGTTTGATATGCCTAAACTCGTGCCCGCCGATGAACAGTGGTTGCACACGGCGGAGACGAAAGATCGATTGGCCGCATCCGATGCATGGATGGCGGCACATCCTGCTAAAAGTAGCGACATTGACAAACTAGCCATGACGACTGGGCTTGCGACAAAGTCTGCACTTTGATCACGATGGCGCGTATGGGAAAAAGTAATCATCAAGGAAAGAACACCATGCGACTACTCCACACCATGCTGCGCGTTGGCAACCTACAGCGCTCCATCGACTTTTATACCCAGTGCCTAGGCATGACGCTGCTGCGCACGACGGACAGACCCGAGCAGCAGTACTCGCTGGCGTTTGTGGGCTACGGCACCAATCCCGATCATGCCGAGATTGAGTTGACCTACAACTACGGTGTCGAGCGCTACGAGCTGGGCACGGCGTACGGTCATATTGCCCTTGGCGTGCCTGATGTCCGCAAAGCCTGCGAGATGATTCGTGCGGCGGGCGGCAACATCACAAGAGAGCCAGGCCCCGTCAGAGGCGGCACCACGGTGATTGCGTTTGTCGCTGACCCAGATGGCTACAAGATTGAGCTCATTGAGCGAAAATGAGAGTTGACTCATTCACAGCAATTTTTTAAAAAGGATAAGCAATGGACGCACATGATGCGGTGGTCGATCCAACACTCAAAACAGAAGACTTTGTCTTTCATGGTACCGGCGCGGCGTATTTCCGTATCTGGATCGTGAATCTGCTGCTGTCCATCGTGACGCTTGGTATTTATTCGGCGTGGGCAAAGGTGCGGCGCATGAAGTACCTCTACGAAAACACCGAGATGATGGGCGCAAGGTTTGGTTATCACGGTGATCCTGTCAAAATTTTGATAGGTCGTATCGTCGTGGTGGCCGTGGTGGGTGGGTTTTATGGGTTCGCACGTTTTTATCCGACGCTTGCGCCGATAGGCTCTTTGGTGTGGATTGTGTTGCTGCCCGCCATCTTGGCGCTGGCGCTGCGTTTTCGCTTGCGCAATAGCAGCTACCGTGGCCTTCGCTTTGCTTTTAAAGGCACGATTGGACAAAGCTATCAGGCGATGCTGATGCCGCTGGGAGTGGCTTTGGCGGGTCTATGCGCGATGGGTGCCCTCGCGTATTTTTCTTATACGCAAGCAGGCACGGGTCTTCTTCTCGGTTTGATTTTGATCGTGGCCTATTTGTTCTTCCCGCTGTTGGTCGCGCCATTGTTCCATGTGCAGTGGAAGCGGTTTTTTCACCAGCATAGCTATTTAGGGAATGCGCAGTTTGGATTTACCGCCAAGCTGAGGCAGTACATGATGGCTTATTTACACAATTTACTGATTTTCTTTGGGGTGTTGCTGGTGTTTGGTTTGGTTGCAAGCTTGCTGTTTGTTTCCGTTTTTGTAGGAGGCTTCAAAGAAAAAAATGCTGCGGATATGTGGCCAGTCATCGTTGCTGGT
>CAZAIW010000012.1:15612-23401 GCA_964485285.1 uncultured Burkholderiaceae bacterium
AAAAATTTTAAATTTTACTTCTATTGAAACACTTGGTATGTTGTTTTTTTATGTGCTGATATTCGCCATTCAGCCTTATATGCAAGCGATGTTTTTTAATCTTGCATGGAACAACACACAAATCGCGGGACAACATTTTCGATCCACGGTGAGCAAGTGGAGCATGGTCAAGCTGGGCGTGACGAACTTGGTGCTGACGATCTTGACGCTGGGGCTGTTTCGTCCGTTTGCGGTGATTCGCACGCAGCGCTACTTACTTGAACACCTGCATCTCGATTTAGGTGCCAAGGGTATCGTGATTGTGAATGGACTGGACAGCCGCGATCCATCATCCAGTGCCGAAGGTGCGCTGGATTTGCTGGGTGATTTGGACATGTAATTCAGTTATGAGCGCGGCACAGCAACCTCCCCAACAACCCACTCCGGCGATGGTCTACAACCCCGCGACTGGGCAGCTGGATTCGGTGTGGGTTGATGCAGAAGGACAGCATGTAGCGCGCCTAGAGGGCAGCGCAGAGTCAACCGCTTTGCAAACCTCAACGTGGATTGACAAGCTTGGTCAATCGTGGCGCGGTGCCAGTCTTGCCATGGTGCTTTTGGTGGGCGTGGTGTTTGCCATTTACCGGTGGGGTATTCCTTTGGGGGCTGACATGGTTGCCAAAGCGACACCTGACAAGGTAGCTGCCAAGATGGAAGTGGCGGTGCTGCACGACTTAGACGACTCGCTGTGCAAGCCAACTGCACTGAGTGCCACGCGCCTAGACCAGATCAATAAAGGCTTTCAAGAGCTCAAGGCTGCAACGTCAAATAGGATAAGGCCTGCAAGCCATGCCACTTTGCTATTTCGCTCTTGCCCCTTGATCGGCCCCAATGCTTTTAACTTGGGGCGCACCACCATTGTGCTGACCGATGCCATGGTGGACTTTGTGAACGGTACCGATGACGCACAAGGCGACGCGGCTTTGATGGGTGTTTTGGCGCACGAGCTTGGGCATCTGCAAAACGATCATGTGATGCGCGGGGTGTTTCAAAGTGTCGGGGTCGGCTTGCTCGCAGCGGCGGTGCTGGGTGACGTGTCGGGGCTGTTGGCTTCTGCGCCAGCGGTGGTGCTGCGCAATCAATGTACCTGAGGCGTTGAGCGCGAGGCTGACAGCGAGGCATTGGATCGTTTGCAAGCTGCGGGCATTTCACCCAAGCCGCTGGGCGCGATGTTTAAAAAATTAGCCGCCCATGAGTCCCATAGTCAAAAAATGGAGTGGTTGTTCTCGCACCCGGGCAGCGCCGAGCGGGCAGCGCTGTTTGAAAAGTAGCGAGGGTGCTTGGGGGATCGTTGGCGAACGGATGAGGCAAGAGCCACCTTTGCGCTCAACGCATCCCGGGAAATTTCATGCCGCCCATGCCGGGCATGCCCGCTGGCATACCGCCGCCAGTCAGGCCTTTCATACCACCCATTTTTTGCATCATTTTCATCATGCCTGAGCCTTTCATTTTTTTCATCATGCCTTGCATTTGCTCAAACTCGTTCAGCAAGCGGTTGACTTCTTGAACCTGTACGCCGGCGCCCGTGGCAATGCGTTTTTTGCGCGTGGCTTTGATGAGTTCGGGCTTGCGCCGCTCAAGAGGTGTCATGCTGTGAATGATGCCCTGTTTCTTCAAAATATCGCGGTCTGCTTTATCAAGGTCTTGCCCTTTGGCTTTGGCTGCCATTTGCCCCGGCAGTTTGTCGATGATGCTTTGCAGTCCGCCCATGGAGCGCATTTGCTGAATTTGCGCGAGGAAGTCCTCTAAGTCAAAGCCCGCGCCGCTTTTGAGCTTGGCCGCCATCTTTTGCGCCGCTGCCACGTCAACGCCGCTGGTGATTTGTTCGACCAGCGCCACGATGTCGCCCATGCCCAAAATACGCCCGGCTTGTTGCTGCGCATCAAAGACTTCGAGACCATCAATTTTTTCGCTAACGCCCGCAAACTTAATGGGAACCCCTGTGATGTGCCGCACCGACATGGCCGCACCACCGCGCGAGTCACCGTCGGTTTTGGTCAGGATGATGCCGGTCAGCGGTAGCGCGTCGCCGAAGGCCTTGGCTACGTTGGCCGCATCTTGGCCTTGCATAGCGTCCACGACAAAGAGCGTCTCGACTGGGTTGGCGGCTTGGTGCAGTGCCCGGATTTCATTCATCAAGGCTTCGTCAATGCCGGTGCGCCCGGCGGTGTCGATGAGCAGCACATCAAAGTAATGTTTCTTGGCGTAATCGATAGCCGCTAAGGCAATATCCACGGGCTTTTGCGAGGGGTCGGAGGGAAACCACTCGGCACCGGCTTGCGCGGTCACGGTCTTGAGCTGTTCAATGGCGGCTGGGCGATAAACGTCACCGCTAACGGTAAGCACTTTCTTTTTGCGCTTGTCGATGAGGTGTTTGGCCAGTTTGGCTGTGGTGGTGGTCTTGCCCGCGCCTTGCAAGCCGGCCATCAGGATGATTGCAGGTGGCTGCGCGGCTAGGTTGATGTCAGCGACACCTTGACCCATGGTAGCGATCAACTCTTGATTGACCACGCCAACCAAGGCTTGGCCGGGTGTGAGCGATCCCACGACTTCTTGCCCGAGCGATTTTTCTTTGATGCGAGCGATAAAGTCGCGCACCACAGGCAACGCGACATCGGCTTCTAAGAGTGCCATGCGCACTTCACGCAGCATGTCGGCGACGTTGGATTCGGTGATACGCGCTTGGCCGCGCAGGCGTTTGGCAAGGTGGGAGAGTTTGTCTGCGAGAAGAGAGGCCATGAGATTTTTCTACTAAACTGCGAGCATGATTTTGCTAAGCATTCTACTAATTGCTCTTTTTGCCGCCGGGCTTGGTTTGGCATCGACACACTTGGCGCAGTTAGGTTTGGTTGCCGGCTCGCCTTGGCTTGTTGCGCATATTGGTAGTGCGATGCTGGCCTACGCGACTTTTGCGGCGGCGGTTGTGTGTGCGTGGCTTTACGCGCAAACGGAGCGGCGCTTGCGGGCAGACCCCATGGTGATGCCGCGCCTGCCGTTGCTAACCCTAGAGCGCTGGATGTTTGTTTGCGTGTACGCTGGCCTAGCGCTGCTGACGTTCAGTTTTGTTTTCGGCGGCGTGGCCGGTGGCGGTGCGTTTTTATGGAAGCTGCAACATAAAACCATCTTTGCGGCATTGGCCTGGCTGTGTTTTGCCAGTCTTGTGATGGGGCGTTTTTTCTTGGGCTGGCGCGGCGCGAAGGCGGTGCGTATGGTTCATTTTGGTAGCGCGTTTTTACTCTTAGCTTATGTGGGCACGCACTTTGTGTTGCAGATCATTTTGAAGCGGGACGGGGTGTAGATCGTGGTCTCCAAGTACCTGCTGATTGTGGTGATTGTGATGGCGGCTATTTTTATTTGGCGTAGCAACCGCAAGCTTGAGTTGCGCGAGCGCAAGGCGCAGCAAGATCAGACACGCGTGGTGGATATGTTGCCTTGCCGTTGGTGCGGGGTTCATATTCCGCAGACCGATTCGGTGCGCGGCAAGCAGGGTCTGTATTGCAGTGTGGCGCATCAGAAAAAAGCCGAGCCCTAAATGCCTGCATCCGTGCATGAACCCGCAAAAACTCAGGCAGGTGAGGCACTGTGGGCATCGGGTTGGTACCGCTTTGCACGCAAGCTGGAGTCGCCCAATTACGGGATGCGTCCCGCAGGCAGCACGATTGATCTGGTGGTGATTCACTCGATTAGCTTACCGCCGGCTCAATCTGAGCAGGATTACGGCGGGGGCTACGTGCAGCAATTTTTCACCAATACGCTCGACTGGGATGCTCACCCCTATTTCCAGACGATTCGAGGTCAACAAGTATCGAGTCATTTTTTCATTGAGCGCACGGGTTTGTTATGGCAATTTGTGAGTTGCCACGATCGCGCATGGCACGCGGGGCAATCCAGTTACACCAACTCGGCAGGCGTGACAAAAAATAATTGCAACGATTTTTCCGTTGGCATCGAGCTCGAAGGCGTTCCCGGGCAACTCTTCACCGATGCCCAATATGAAAGCCTTGCCAGCTTAAATGGGGCGCTAAGTCTTATCAATCCTGCACTTGAGTATGCCGGGCACGAGCACATCGCGCCTGGCCGCAAGGATGACCCAGGCATCGGCTTTGATTGGTCGCGCACTTTGCGTGCGATAGGCCGCTAAGCGGCGTGCAATAACCACCTGCTTGGCGGTTCAATCCTAGGGTAAATACGTGTGTTGCTGTACACTAGGGATAGTGTTTTTTTGCGCAAATCGCGTATTATTCGTCCATATCTAGTGTTTATTTTTCTTTCTATTTGCCATGACAAGTCACACCATTCAAGCCTATGCCCCCTCCTCGTCTGACGCTGATTCCCTAGGTGTTTCGAGTCCATCCGCAGATGTCACGTCAGCACGTCAAACCGCATGGGCGGGCTATCAAATTTTGCGCCGTAATGGTTCCGTAGTGCCGTTTGAGCCTAGCAAAATTGCGGTTGCCATGATGAAGGCGTTTTTGGCAGTTCACGGCACGCAAGGTGCAGCATCGGCAAGTGTGCGTGAGACAGTTGATGCACTCACGCAAAACATCATCAAAGCGTTGATGCGTTCGCGCCCGGGGGGCGGCACGTTCCATATCGAGGACATCCAAGATCAAGTCGAATTGGGGCTGATGCGTGGCGGACATCACGAAATTGCACGCGCTTACGTTTTGTACCGTGAAAAACGTGCGCAAGAGCGTGCGGCGAAAAAAGAGGCATCACCAGCGGCCGCTCAGCCACCCTTGTTTGTGACCGAAGGTGGTCGCCGTGTGGCTTTAGATGTCCACGCACTGCGCAGCTTGATTGAATCTTCCTGTGCCGATTTGAGCGCCGATGTGAAGGCACAGCCTATCTTCACGTCGACACTGCGTAATTTGTACGATGGTGTGCCGATTGATGAGGTGTACAAGGCCGCCATCATGGCCGCACGCACCTTGATTGAAAAAGAACCGGATTACACCTACGTCACCTCGCGCCTTTTGCTGCATACGATGCGCAAAGAAATTTTGGGAGAAGAGGTGCCTCAGTCGGCGATGGATAAGCGCTACCCAGAGTATTTCCCCGAGTTCATTAAGCGCGGCGTGGACAACGACTTGCTCGACGAGCGCATGCTGCATTTTGATTTGCAAAAGCTAGGCGCGGCACTGCGCCCTGAGCGTGATATGCGGTTTGACTATCTGGGCTTGCAAACTTTGTATGACCGCTACTTCTTGCACGTGCGAAAAACACGCATTGAGATGCCGCAGGCTTTCTTCATGCGGGTTGCGATGGGTTTGTCGCTCAATGAAGTTGATCGGGAAGACCGAGCGATTGAGTTTTACGAAGTGCTATCGACTTTTAACTTTATGTCCAGCACACCAACGCTGTTCAACAGCGGCACCTTGCGCTCACAGCTTTCGAGCTGCTACCTCAGTACCGTGCCCGATGACCTTGATGGTATTTACGAGCTGATCAAAGAAAACGCCTTGTTGTCCAAGTTTGCGGGCGGATTGGGTAACGACTGGACGCGCGTACGCGCTCTTGGCTCGCACATTAAAGGAACCAATGGTGAGAGTCAGGGCGTGGTTCCGTTTTTGAAGGTGGTGAACGATACGGCTGTTGCGGTTAATCAAGGTGGCAAACGCAAGGGAGCTGTGTGCACTTATCTTGAATCATGGCACTTGGATGTGGAAGAATTTTTGGAGCTGCGCAAGAACACCGGGGATGATCGTCGCCGCACGCACGACATGAATACGGCGAACTGGATTCCCGATTTGTTTATGAAACGTGTGATGGAGCGAGGCACGTGGACATTGTTCTCCCCTAGCGATGTACCTGATCTGCACGACAAATACGGCGCTGATTTTGAACGCGCTTATGTCGCCTACGAGGCGCAGGCGGCGGCAGGGCAGATCACGCCCACGCGCACGGTGCAAGCAACCGATATGTGGCGCAAGATGCTCACGATGTTGTTTGAGACGGGGCATCCTTGGATCACATTCAAAGACCCTTGCAACATTCGTTCGCCTCAGCAGCACATGGGAGTGGTTCATTCCAGCAACTTGTGTACTGAGATTACGCTGAACACCAGTGACACCGAAACCGCCGTGTGCAATTTGGGTTCAGTGAACTTGGTGCAGCACATCAAAATGCTACCCGATGGTTCTAAAGGGCTTGACCACGACAAGTTAAAACGTACGATCAGTACCGCCATGCGCATGCTGGACAACGTGATTGACATCAACTACTACGCGGTCAAAAAAGCGCGCGACTCTAATATGCGCCATCGTCCGGTGGGACTTGGGCTGATGGGGTTTCAAGACAGTCTGTATGAAATGCGAATGTCGTATGCATCGCAGGCGGCGGTGCAATTTGCCGATGAGTCCATGGAGGCGATCTGCTACTACGCTTACAGCGCATCGTGTGATCTCGCCAAAGAGCGCGGGCGTTATGCCAGCTATCGAGGCTCGCTGTGGGATCAGGGCATCATGCCGATGGACACCCTTGATTTGCTGGCAAAAGAGCGAGGAGGGCAGTACTTAGAAGTTGATCGTTCTAGCAAAATGGACTGGGCTTCGCTACGCGCCAAGATTGCCCAAAACGGTATGCGTAATTCCAACTGCGTGGCGATTGCGCCCACGGCAACGATCTCGAACATCATTGGGGTTGACGCATCGATTGAGCCGAGTTTTGGGAACTTGTCCGTGAAGTCGAATTTGTCGGGCGAGTTCACTATCATCAACAGTTTCTTGGTGCGTGACCTGAAGCGCTTGGGTCTTTGGGACGATGTCATGGTGATGGACTTGAAGCACTTTGATGGTTCATTGCGTCCGATTGATCGAGTGCCAGCTGACCTCAAGGCGCTCTACGCAACAGCCTTTGAGATTGAACCCCATTGGCTGATCGAGGCGGGTTCGCGTCGGCAAAAATGGATTGACCAAGCGCAATCGCTCAACATCTACATGGCCGGAGCATCGGGCAAAAAACTCGACGACACCTACAAGCTGGCGTGGATTCGCGGACTCAAAACGACTTATTACTTACGAACCGTCGGTGCCACGCATGCAGAAAAATCGACAGGTCGTGCAGGTCAGATGAATGCTGTGAGCTCTGGTGTTAGCTCATTTGCAGCAGCCCCGCAAGCCACGTCAGGTAAGGCTTTGCCAAGCGGGGCTCCTTCAGCTTTGATGGCAGCCGCACTGGCATCGCAGACCGATCTGATGTCATCAACGCCTGCAACTGACATCAAGTTTTGCGCGATTGATGACCCTGGCTGCGAAGCCTGCCAATGATGCAATATGTGCCGTGTGTGCTTGTTAATAAATCACAACAAAATAAAAAACAAATGCACACGGACAAGAAAAAACGATGAAATTATTTTGTATTTTTGAATGATGCAACTATCATTCGCTGATTGGAAATTTATATGCTAACTTGGGACGAAGAAATCACTGCTGCACCGACTACCCACACGCACTCAGCTGCCTTGGGTTTGCAAGCCGCCCCCGTTTTTTCTAAGGCTCCAGCCCAGCAGTCAAGCGCTTTGGACGCGGCACCATCGACTCCTGCCTCTTCAACTTCAGTCCATTTTGCGGCTCCCTCACATCACCGGGTGGTTGCTTCAGAAAAGCGCATCATTAACGGCAAGACCGATGTCAATCAATTGGTGCCGTTTAAATATAAATGGGCTTGGGAAAAGTATCTAGCCACTTGCGCCAACCACTGGATGCCGCAAGAAGTCAACATGACGCGCGATATTGCCTTGTGGAAAGAC
>CAZAIW010000013.1:0-16115 GCA_964485285.1 uncultured Burkholderiaceae bacterium
CAGCAAGATCAAGAACGCTGCAAACACGGGTACACCTTTGCACAGATCGGTTAGGTCTTGCAAGCCTTCGCGCTGCGCTAGCAAGAACTCCACCAATCCCTGTGTACGACTGGGTAGTTCTAAGAGCTGGACGCGATTTGCATCGTGTCTGTGTGCCCAAGCACTACGGCTATTGACCAATAGCTGTACAGTGGCTCCTTGTGCACGTGCGTCATCCACAGCCCACGCCCACTCATCCCAGCTCAGGCAACTGTCGGCGTAGTCCATCAATAGCAACAAGGGCGCTGTGCCCGCTTGGGCTAGCAAGGAAGGCAGTGACGCAGGCCGTGCCAGATGCGCCGCCAAGTGCACCACCACCCATTGGCTTTGCCAAGCGCTGTAGCCGACCTCCCACATCAGGCGCGATTTGCCCACGCCCCCACGGCCATGCAGCACCGTCACCCCCGTCGGGTTGGCCTGTAAGCCCTGCAATACTGTCTGCGGCGCGAAGTCGCGGCTGAGCTCGAAGTAGTTCAAGCGCTCTGCACCGCGCAGGTATTTGTGAAAACCCTGTTGCGGTTGATTCCATTCCCGCGAAAACTCACGACAGCCTGGCGGCCACTCCCACTTGAGCCAGCGCAAACGTAGCCCAGTAGGCAGTGCAGGCTCCAAGCTGTCCCATGTGCTGACCTTTACTTCTATATGCGCCAAGTGTGCAAGACCTTGCCGCCTAGACAAGGTTTGAAACGTGGTTTGAATCGCTTGCTCTAGTTCCTGTCGCCGACTATCGTTTTCAATTCGCGCACTGGCAAAGAAGTGATAGTGCTTGATGGAGTGCTGCGTGTTGTACCAAGGCTGGTATTGGCTTTGCCCATTTTTGGGTGCGCCGTCCTGCAAGTTGCGGTCTAAATGATCGGCGACTTCTTTCCAGCGAGCTTGGATGGCGGTGTATCCGTCTTGGGCGACAAATTTGCATTCACAAACCCCATCGTGTGTGCTGTCATACACATCGATTGCGCCATCTTTGCCTGAAGCAAGATAGCTGTGTAGCACGACACCGGGCGATTGGTGCGCAAGGTATTCGGTCACAAAGCGATGAAAAGCCTCGCCCTTGTCGCTCACGCCGTGCGGCTGGATCGAATCGCTTGCAAAGTTCCCCATGTTTTGACGGCCCCTTTTGATGCCGCCATTTTGACATCACAAATTAAAGCAAGCGGGCTTGCGCGGCTCCCATCGCTGAGGGCGTTAGCGTGGCGACTTTTACGTCCATTTGCCCCAGCCCCCCGCCGCACCCCATCGCCTGCGCAATGCGGGCAAAGTCCGCCTCACTGATACGCACCTGCCCAAAGCGAAAGGCAGCGCCCCAGTGGATTTTGTCGGTGATGAAGTCCAGTGTGGCGATCAGGGGTTTGATCGGGGCGCTTTGGGCTGTCGCCCAGTAATCGATGTCGATGCGCCACGGCACAAAGCCGGGTACGCCGTCGGCGCTCATGTCGTAGGCGTAGACCTCGCCCGTGCGAACCGTGCCTATGGCGGTGAAGGCTTGCAGCGGTGCGCCGTCTGGGTAAGCCTCACGCGGGGAGTAGTAGACGAGGCCGTCGCCCGCTTTCATGCGTTTGAGCGGCGCTTGCTTGCCGTGGTTCATCTGCGCAAAGCCGCCCGCGACCCCGCGCAGGACGTGTGCGTGGCTGACGACTCCGATCCAGTAGTTCATGGTTGTCCGCATCAGTGTTTGTGTTTCAGTTCAACACCGCCATGTCAACGCCTTGCTGGCGCAAGTAATCGATCAAACGCTGTCCGTTGCGGAGTTGAAAGGTTTGGGGTTGTTGGGTCATGGACTGCATGCGATCCAAACGAAAGCTGCGAAAGTCGTTGCGCTTTTCGCACCACGCGACCAGTGTCCACACCTTGCCCCAGAAAAAGCATCCCAGCGGCCAGACGGTGCGCTCGCTGCTGAGGCCTTGTGCGTCGCTGTAGTTGAGCATCAGTTTGTGCGCGCTTTGCGTGGCTTCGCGCCACAGCTGCAAGCGGGTTTGTTGCTCGGTGGGCAGTCCCCATGGCGGTGAGTACACCGGCGTGTGCTGCGCTTCGTGGCGCAGGCTGGCGGGTAGCACGCTGAGTACCCGCGAGAGTGCGGATTCACTCGCCCGCGCCAGAGCCGGGTCTAACCACTGCTGCGCGACGCGCGTCATGACGACCAAGGCCTGCGCCTCCTGCGGCGTGAACATCAGCGGCGGCAACTCAAACCCCGCGCCCAGTCGGTAGCCCACGCCTGCTTCGCCTTCAATTGGCACGCCTTGGTATTGCAAATCCGCCACATCGCGGTAGACCGTGCGCTCAGAGACTTCCAGTCGCTGCGCCAGCCACTTGGCCGTGGTCAAGCGCCGTCCTCGGATGAGTTGAACGATTTGAAAGAGGCGGTCTGCGCGGCGCATGATGCGTGGAGTTTAGGCGTAGGTGTGCAGCCCCACGCGATTGTCATCAATGTCCAAGATGTGCGCCATAAAGCCCAAACCATCGGGGAGGGCGGTTTTACCTAAGGCGACTTGGCCACCCGAGGCGGTCACGCGCTGCAAGGCTGCATCAAGCGAAGCCCCCGCATGGAGGTAAACCAAGGTGCCCGCCAAGCCGACTTGTAAGGCGGGGTTACCAGACATGAGTGCGCCTTTGACCACATCACCTTCGCCTGTGAATACGGCCATCTGCATGTTCGGCCCTGCATAGTTTTCGCGCTGTAGCGGTGTTTGTAGTACGGCCTCATAAAACGCTTGCGCACGTGCGAGGTCGCGCACGGGAATTTCAAACCAATCGATCACTTGTTTCATAGCCTGCCTTATTGAATGAAAGGGCGCAGACCGTCTGCGCTCTGAGCGCGAACTGTGGCAGAGGTGTACTGACAGCGCTGTGTCAGTAGCGATGGGCTGTGTTGCGCTAAGGGGTCACTATCCCCTCCCCACCAGCGGCATTTTTGTCGCCATGATGGTCGTGAAGAGCACATTCGTCTCTAGCTGTAAGTTCGCGATATGCACCACCATATCGGCTACGTGGTTCACATCCATACGGTCTTCAATCATCATGTCGCCGCGCGGCTGAATCACGCCTGCTGCCATGCGTGTGGTCATGTCGGTTGCGGCGTTACCAATGTCGATTTGGCTGCACGCGATGTTGTGGGCGCGGCCATCCAGTGCAATGGATTTGGTAAGGCCTGTGATCGCATGTTTGGTGCTGGTATAGGGTGCGGACATGGGGCGCGGCGCATGCGCCGAGATCGAGCCGTTGTTGATAATACGCCCCCCCATCGGAGACTGCTTTTTCATCAAGCGCATCGCGCCTTGGGCGCACAAAAACGAACCTGTGAGGTTAATCCCCACCACGCTCGACCACTGCTCAAACGTGATTTCATCCATTGGGATGGTGGGTGCGCCCATGCCCGCGTTGTTAAAGATAACGTCGATGCGGCCATAGGTGGCTTCGATGGTTGCGAACAATGCGTTCACCGAATCGGGGTTGCTGGCATCGGTGGGAACAACCAGCGTACTGCTCGCACGTATCTGGGAGGCCATATCCGCCGTGGCCTCTAGGGCATCCCGCTTGCGCCCGGCCAGCACCACGGTGTAGCCGGCACGTACCAAAGCCAGTGCGGTGGCGCGGCCAATGCCGGTGCCCGCGCCGGTCACCATGGCAATTTTCGGAGGGGTAGTGGGAGATGTCATGCTGAAGTCCTTGTAGAGGTAGGGAGTGCGTTTTGATAATCATAGAGCCACGCCGGGGAGGTGGCTCGCCCGCCCGCCAGTTGGAGTGCGGCGTTGCGTGCCAAGCGCAAAAGTCCGCTGGCGTGGTAGATGTAGCCTTGCATGCGCGAGCGCCGCTGCACCTGCGCGTTGCGCCGCCATCTGGCTTGGGCGTAGGTTTGCAGTGCCGCGTGGATAGAGGCTTGCGTGGGCTTGTGCAGCGCTACGCAGGCCTGCGCCAGTGCTTGTGCGTCCTCTATCGCCATAGCAGCACCTTGCGCCAAGAAGGGATGCATGGGATGCGCTGCGTCGCCTAAGAGTGCGATGCTTTGCTGCGCATAAAAACGCGGGTGCAGCATGGGCGGACGATAGAGCAGCGGCCACTCGGTCAAGCCGCCTTGCGCTTGTATCCGCTCGCGCAGCTGCACCCATAGCGGCGTTTGCAGGCTTGCCAGCGAGGCTGCGCTAGGCAGCACGGCAACCACATTGAGTAGCCAACCGCCACGTCCATTTTTGACGGGATAGGCCACCACATGCTGCGCATCGCCCAGCCAGAGGTGAACCGTCGGGGTTTGGAGCGATGCGGGCGCGCTGTCCCAGTCCAGCATGATGCGGTGCGCGGTATAGCCTGTGCGGTGCGGTGCGCCGCCATGCGGGGTGTTTGCCAGCAACTCCTCGCGCACGCGGCTGCGGATGCCATCGCACCCCAGCAGTGCGTCGTAGTCCTTGAGCGGCAAGGCAAGGGGGCTTTGCACGGTTTGTCCTAGCAGCACCTGAGCGCCAACTTGCTGCACCCCTTGCAGCAAGAGGTTTTGCAGATCAGCGCGGCGTATCGTCAGGTGCGGCGCACCATAGCGTGTGCGCGTGCCAGTCATGGTGCGTGAGGTGAGGACGCGGTCGTCGCGTGCATCGCGCACCACTAGGGTTGTTGGCTCGCAGGCCGCATCGGATAAGGCGTTGCCAAGTCCCCACTCGATCAAGATGCGTGTGGCGTTGGGGCCTAGTTGAATGCCAGCTCCCACCTCGGAGAGCACAGCAGCTTGCTCCACAAGCGTGCTCGTGTGCCCCGTTTGTCCCAGCGCCACTGCCGCTGATAAACCTGCCATGCCGCTGCCTGCGATGAGGAAATTAGCCATGTAGAGCAAAAATAAATAAGCGGCATGCCTGTGAGCCTTGCGGGGTAAGCCTTTCAGGGGCTAATTGCCGCAGAGGCTTATACCGCAAGGCTTTCAGGCTGATCACTTTTGCTTTAGAGGGTGTCGTCATGCTGCCGATCATAGTTTCGTAGTAAAGCGTAGCGACTGTCCCGCTGATCTTGGACGACACGGATCACCCGGCGCATGGGCACGCCAACCAGTACCAGTGCGTGTGAAGCCAGCATGAGTGAGCCCTCTAGCGCGTCGGGGACAACCTCGGTTGCACCGGCGTGCTGCAACAACTCTAAGTCTTGGTCGTCGCGCGTGCGCACCACCACGGGAACGTGCGGCGCGTGCTCACGCATCCAAGCGAGCAGTTTGAGTGCGGCCGAGGTGTCCACGAAACTGATGACCAGCGCCCGTGCCCGCGCAATGCCCAGAGCTTGTAAGGTAGAGGGTTTGGTGGCATCGCCAAACACGGCATCCGAGGCTGCGTCCGGATGATCCCCTTGGCGCGTGCGTTCGATGCGTTCGGGATCAAGATCGACGGCCATGGTACGAATGTTTTCCGATTTCAAAATGGCCACCAAGTTTTGCCCGCTGCGGCCATAGCCGCAGACGATGACGTGATCTTTCATGCCCAGGGATTTGCTGGCGCTCAGGGTGAGGTTGAGCGATTGAGCCATCCACTCGGTGCTAATGATTTTGAGTACCAAGCCATTGGCGCGCTCAATGATGAACGGCGTTGCCAGCATTGAGACCACCATGCTGGCCAAGATGGGGTTGAGCAGCTCGGGCGGAACGAGTTTGTTTTGACCAGCCAGTGTCAGCAAGACAAAGCCAAATTCACCAGCTTGCGCCAAATAAAGTCCGGTGCGTAGCGCCACCCCCTTTGATGCACCCAGTCCATAGGCCAGAGCGGCAACCAGTAACGATTTAAAGAGCACGGGCAAGACGCTGAGAACCAGCACCAGCGGCCACTGTGCCAGCACCAGCCGCCAGTCAAGCAGCATGCCAATGGAAATAAAAAACAGTCCAAGCAAGACATCGTGGAAGGGTCTAATTTCTGCTTCCACTTGGTGCTTGAACTCGGTCTCGGAGATGAGCATCCCCGCAATAAACGCACCCAAGGCAAGGCTAAGACCGGCTCGTTCGGTCAGCCACGACAGCCCCAGCGTGATGAGCAAAATGTTGAGCACAAATAACTCTTCGCTCTTTTTCTTGACTACCAGTTTGAGCCATGCGTGCATGACCCGTTTGCCACCCACCAGTAGTACTGTGACCAGCGCGATGCCTTTTAGCGTGGCCACGAGCAGCGAGCCCATCAAATCAGCTGCTGGAGCGCCCAGTGCAGGAATCAAGATGAGTAGAGGAACCACCGCTAAATCTTGAAAGAGCAAAACGCCCATCACACGTTTGCCGTGTTCACTTTGCAACTCGGCACGATCTTTCATGAGGCGCGCCACAATGGCGGTGCTGCTCATCGTTAGCGCTGCGGACAAGGCAACCGCCACTTGCCATGTGATCTGCAACCGAGCAACCCATGCGCTGGGTATCAACCATGCAAGCGCAATCGCGGCAAGCGATGCAATCAAGAGAGTGATGAGCACTTGCGAGAGTCCAAGACCAAAAACGTGGCGGCGCATGGCGTGGAGTTTGGGCAGACTGAACTCCAGTCCAATCACAAACATCAAAAAGACCACACCAAACTCGCCCAAGTGGCTAATGGATTCGGACTTGCCAGCCAGCGCCAGTGCGTTGGGGCCGATCAGCACACCCACTGTCAGGTAGCCCAGCATGGGCGGTAGTTGCAAGCTGCGAAAGACCACCACGCCCAGCACGGCAGCAAGCAAATACAAAAGGGTCAGTTCAAGTGCTGTCATGCTGTTGTGTTGGGTCTATCCGTTTCTTTGTTGTACTAAATGGGTCAGTTCCACGGCCGATCGCACGCCTAGCTTGTCAAACACACGTGCGCGATGGACTTCAACCGTGCGTACGCTGATGCCGAGTTTGTCGGCGATGAGTTTGTTGGGAAGCCCTTCGACCACGAGGTGCATGACCGATTGCTCGCGCTCGGTCAGTTCGCTGAACTTTTGCGCCACCGCATGGGCTAGTTGCTGGCGCACGATGGTCTCTTGGGATTGCTGCAAAGCAGCTTCGATGCGATCGACGAGTGCATTATTGGAAAACGGTTTTTCGCAAAAATCAAAGGCTCCGCGCTTAACGGCATCAACGGCCGTGGGTACATCGGCATGACCGGTGAGAAAGATGACCGGCATGATGCTGGGTAGATCGCGTGTTAACAGCTCGCTAAAGAGTTCCAGTCCGCTCATTTGCGGCATGCGCACATCCAGCAGCAGGCAGCTGGGGGCGTTGGCGTTGTGCCTTACCAGTGCGGTTAAAAAATCTTGTGCGCTCGCAAAATTTTCATTCATCAAGCGGCGTGTGCGCAGCATCCAAGCCAAAGCCTCTCGCACGCTGGCATCGTCGTCCACAATGTAGACCGTGGCATCAAGTAACAACTGGGACTTGGAGGGCATTGTTGTCATGGTGAGTCATCAGCTTAAACCAAAAGGTGGTTCCCGTTCCGGGCGGCTCTGTGCGGGTAGTGTAGGTCAGAGTGGCGCCGTGCTGCTCGATCACGGTACGGCAAAGACTCAGTCCAAGCCCCATCCCTTCCTCTTTGGTGGTGAAGAAAGGGGTGAACAGTTTGAGCTGTGCGCTTGGCATGAGGCCAGGGCCTTGATCGGTGACTTCAAACTGAACGAGGGGCGGCTCGCCAGCGCGTTCATGGCGACTGGGCTTGGCCGATAGCGTGAGATGACGCTGCTCGTTTGGGATGCTGGGTAAGTCCATCGCCTGCATGCTGTTACGCGCAAGATTGATGATGACTTGTTCAATTAGCGTCTTGTCGCACCATACCTGTGGCAGCTGTGGCTCTACGTGCACATGCAGCTGCACATGAAGCTGCTTGGCCTGTAAATGAAGCAGGGGCAATACCGCATCGAACAAGGATTGCGCGGCAATGAACTCCCAGTCGGTTTCGCGTCGGCGGACAAATCCGTGCACGCTTTTGATGACCTGTCCGGCACGCGCTGATTGAGTGGCGATACGCTCTAGCGCAATTTTGAGCTCATCCCACACCGCGCTGGGGTTCGTGTCCTCATCGCTGTGCTGAGCCAGTAAATTGAGGCTCCCCGAGGCATAGCTGGCAATGGCGGCCAGCGGTTGATTGAGCTCGTGACTGAGCATGGAGGCCATCTCGCCTAGCGTGGCAAGCCGTGCGCTTTTTTGCAAGCGCTCAAGGCTTTGGCGCGAGACCTCTTCGGCTTTGCGCTGCTGAATCATTTCGCGTGCGAGTTGCGCCTCGGTGTTGATGCGTTTTTTCATGTCGCGGTACAGCAACCACAGCACGACCATTAAAGCTAGAACCAGCAAAAGCGCCAAAGCCGTCGGGGTGTTGGTTAGCCAATAAGGTGTGCGATGCCAACTCTCGATGTGCAAGATCAGTGTGATGCCTGATAGATTGAGGACAGACTGAACGGCAAAATGGTTGCCTTCCTTACTGGCTCTGCCAATTTGTGCCAGCATGGAGCCATCGGCTTCGCGCAGAGAAATTTCTTGTTGGTGTTGAAGACTGCCGTGCGCCCATTCTTTCAATATGCGGCCAAGGGAATAAGTGGCCACGACATATCCCGTGACTTTATTGTTTTCAATGCGAGGCAGGCAGACATCGGTGATGGCGTAACCCGTCCCATCCCCTTGTGGCACAAAATTGCTCATGCTGTACGCGGGTTCTTGTGTTTTAGCGGCAAGAGCGCAGGCATGAACGACATCCGAGATGTAGTTGTTTCGACCAAAGTGCTGAAAGATACCGTGTGGTGATAGGCGCGACAGGTAGCTTGTGTTAGCGGCGCTTTCTATTTGCAAAGAGACATAGCGCCGCTCAATGCGCAGCATCTCTGGTTGCTGTTCGAGTAATTGCTTGGCTGCGGCTTCCCAGTTGGTGATCTCGCGCTCATTCAGGGCTTGTAAGCGCTGGGCGTTGCGGATGAGTTTGCTGCGCAGGTCGGCTGCTAGTTGTATCGCAGACTGATCTAATTGATTTTCAAATTTTGACTGCTCGTAGCGTCCAACCAACCACACCAACGAGATGAGTGTCAGGGCAATCAGCGTCATGAGGACGGCCCACAACCAAGCACGTCGGTTCTTGGGCACCCAAGTGCGCAGTTTCATGGCGTGGTCGCAGGTGCCTGGGTGGGCGGTGCCTTGGTGGGCGCTGGGGCAGAAGCCTGTTTTTGGGTGATTTTGGGCTCTTGCCATGAGCCTTGAATGGTGTACTCCTTGGTGGCTGCGGCAACGATGGGGCGGCGCAGTACCAGCTGGGTCAAATAGGTGGCCACACCAACGATGGGATTGATGATGGTAGCGAGCAAGGAGACACCGCCAGCGTTAATGTCGGGCAAGACCAGCACGTGTAGGTTTTGCGTTTCTTTGACTAGGTCAACACTGCCATCAATCGAAACCAAGGCCAGCACACTTTTCATTTGCAGATGGTTCAAGCGCAAAACACCTTGGTTGAACTGTGCGTCACCGCTGAGGCTATCAAAGGCAAAGCCATCGGAGAACACATCGCGAAAATCGAGGGTGAGCAGTCTGGGCAACGCCTGCAAGCTGAGTACGTTAAAGAAGCGTCCAGCGCGCCCCGGTTCAATTTTTAGAAATTGACCTTTGCTCATGTCTAACTTGAGCTGCCCGGACAGTGTCGGGATGTTGATCGCCCAAGGCGAACCCACCCACGCCACACGGCCTTGGATCGATCCTTTGCCTTCTTTAAGTGTGCCGGGAAGAGCGAGGCGTTCAAGCAGCATCCCCGAATCTGCAACGTCGAGCTGGAACTGAAGATCAACTCGCCTTTTGTTGCTGCCTGCGCGAACCATCTCATCGGCATGGCCATCGCCGGGCGTGATCTCGCGGCTAGGCAACCAAACACCTGTAGCTTTGAGCGTTGCGTCTGGGTTGGTGATGTTGAGGTTTTGCACGCGCCACTCTTGTGCCGTGCCCGCGCCTAGATAGCCGGGCGAGGGTTGATTGATCGCTAGCATCTCAATGCGGCCTATTTTTTTACCTGTCACTTCAAACTCATCTACCACCAAATCAATCGAGGGGATGCGCTCGGGGGCGGCTTGCAGCAGTCGCTCGATTTGTGATTTGCTGTTGGCATCAGGCACGACTAATTTGGATAAGCGCAAATAAACCTGTCCCATTTGGTCGGTGGAGGGGGGACGGTATTCGCCATAGCCATTGAAATCATTGGCGTTGGCATTGATGCGCCAGACCTGCCCCACTTTGCTGGCACCCACCACCACTTGCGCAAAGTCACGTTGCGCGAATTGAAGGGTTCCTATTTGCGCCGTTATTTGGCGTGGCATGTAGCTAGCCACCACGGTGCTTGTGGCGCTTGCGGGGTTTGCTGCGTTTGTCAGATCGGCGCTGGGGCTTGACTGGTGCATGCGATCAAGCGTGTTCAGCAGGGGACTCCACGCACTGAGATTGAGGGATTCAAGTTGTAAGGAGGCGCTTACCCCTTGGTCGGGCATCACCAAGTCGCTAACGGTAAAAGGGGGGTGAGAGTCCGATGCTTGGCGCAGCATGATGCTGCCTTGCTGCACGGTGGAGGGTCGGTTGGCCTCGTGACTGATGGCGCGTACAAAGTGCGCTGCTATTACCTGATCGAGGCTGACAATTAAATGATCTTGCTGCGCGTTCGTTTTGACTTGCTGTATGTGCAAAGGCCGAGGACTAGCCGCCGGTTTATGCAGCGGTGCAGGCAAATCGAGCTGCATGCCAACCAAGCTTGAGTCGATGACTAAACCTTGCCCGCCCAAGCGAGGTTCTAAGGAAAATTGATATGGCGCTGCGCCGTGCAGATAGGGCAGTAGCTGCTGACGTAGCGGCATGCCTGACCACGCGGCGAGTCCCTCGGCTGAAAAGGTGCCGCTTCCCATGATTTTTTGGGCATTGCCCGATAACTTCAAGCTGCCTCCCAGCGTGTTGGCCTGCAAGTTGCTCAGCTGAAACCCAGCATCCGTGAGGTCAATTTTTCCTCTGATGTGGGACAGGGGCGGTGTTGCTGGACTGAAGGCAAAAGAGTTATCCAGCAGCTGAATATGCCCCGTGACTTTGCTTTTTGCCAGCGTGGTCAGTGGAAGGGTCAGCTGTAGCGTACTGTCAAATTTGCCCGAGGCTTGAGTGGACGCAAAGACATCTTTGGTGAGGGTTTTGAGAGGCTCTGTATGAACGATAGCGAGCGCATCGGCTAGCTCGCCGCCCAGCGTGGCTTGCGCTTGAATGATGGGCGCACGGACATCTTCAATCAAAGCCGCGCCGCGCATGGTCATACCGCGCAGTGTGGCTTTGATGTCTTTGACTGCTAAGTAGGTGTTTTGCAGATCGAACGTCAAGGCCACATCGTTCAAAGCGACATCGCTGCGTGCGCGCTGCGCTGTGGGCGGGGCATCTAGTTTTTGCGGGAGGTTAAGCGTTGCATCGACGACTTTGCCTTGCACGCGCAGCTTGGTGAGTAACTCGCTAGGCAACTCGTCAAGTGTGCCCTTCCAGCTCAAGCGGGTATCGCGCAGCTGTCCCTTGGATACGATGTTTTGCCATGCCAGCAGATGCTGGTTGCCCACGCGCTCAGGAAGATAGCGCTGCAGCGTTGCCAAATCGATACGCCCCATACTGGCCATCGCGTTTAACTGGTTTCCCTCTTTTTGCCATGTCGCATCGATCTTGCCCGTGGCGTTGCCACTGGTCACATCGGTTTGTAGGCGCACTTGCAATTGCGGGCTGGAGAGGCGGCTAATCTGCAGTTTCATCTGCTCCAATTGCGTGGTAGGCGCACTGGCCATGATCGCTTCGGCGGGCAGCGCCCTTCCTGCCAGTTTGGCAAGCGCGGGCAGTCGATTGAGTGTGAACTGCTCGGCCTCAACGCTGATGGTTTGCAAGGGCCAATCGAGGCGAGCGTGCAGACCCTTGGCAAGCTCGGGGATGAGATCAATCGAGGCATCCACCTTGCCGGTCCACGCTTGCCAATGCCCTGCGCGAGTGTCCATCAAGGGTTGGGAGAATTGACCCGTGAGTTGCCACGTTTGACCCAACTCGGCAGGCGGCGTGGCTTGTATTTGGATGCGGTGACTGCGCAGTCCATTTTTTAAGCTGAGTGCGACGTTACGCCATGTTGCAGCAGGCCATGCATCGGCTTGACCCCATACATGCGGCGCAGCATCCGTCCAGTTCAACGTGCCGCCGCGAATGACAATTTCTTTTTGTGAAAACAACCAGTCCAAACTTTGACCGGAGCCGCCCTCGGAGTTGAGTTTGAACCCAGCGATACTGATGTGACCATTGGCATCGCGGGCGATTTGCACCGTTGGCGCATCAATTGTGAGGCGATCCATCTCGAAGGTGAGCAAGGACAGTGGGGACACGCTGACTTGAACTTGCCCCAGTTGCAATGCAGGACTTTGCTGCGCATCGAGTACCTGCACATTTTGTAGCTCGAATGAAGGCAGCAACCCCGAGGACTGAGCGGTGATACGACCGATGCGCACACCGTGTCCGATTTTTTCTGTGAGGTAGCTCTCGATGTGGGGGCGCCAGTTGTCTATGCGGGGGACAACCCATGCGTGCAGAAAGGCGGCAGCCATCAAGACGATGGCGGTGACGGTCAATACCAACCCAAGCACAGCCTTGATCAAAAGCCTTTTCATTTAGTGTGCGTGTTCAAAGGCTTTCATGTAAGCCACTAAAGCTTCGACACCGGCCAGCGGCATGGCGTTGTAGATAGAGGCTCGCATTCCACCAATGGCGCGGTGACCTTTGAGTTGTTTGAGGCCGGCTTCATTGGCACCTTTTAAGAAGGCATTGTTCAAGGCCTCATCGTGCAAAAAGAAAGGGACGTTCATGAGTGAGCGATCAGCTTTGTTGACGCGGTTGGCATAAAAGTCGGTGCTATCCAAGTAGTCGTAGAGCAGTTTGGCTTTAGCGCGGTTGTGCGCCTCCATGGTTGCCAGTCCGCCTTGCTCCTTGATCCATTGAAAGACCAGTCCCGCCATGTAAATGCCGTAAGTGGGCGGGGTGTTGTACATGGAGTCCGTTTCAGCCAGTGTTTGGTAATTAAATACCGAAGGGCACATGGGATGGGCGCGTGCTTGACCCGATTGGGTGCGCAATAAGTCTTCGCGGACGATGGCAATCGTCAAACCTGCAGGCCCGATATTTTTTTGTGCCCCGCCATAGATCAGCCCGTATTGAGAGACATCAACCGGGCGCGACAAAATGTGCGACGACATATCAGCAACCAAGGGAATGTTTTTGTAGGCCGCACCGTGCGAGCTTGCGAGGTCAGGCACAAAGTGATATTCAACACCGTTGATGGTCTCGTTGGTGCACAGATGCAAATAGGCAGCGTTTTGATGGAGCTTCCAAGTCGAGACGGCGGGCACGTGAGTAAACCCACCGTCCGCGCCGCTGGCTGCTATGCGCATCTGTCCATAGCGCTGCGCTTCGTGATAAGACTTGTCAGACCATACGCCCGTGATCACGATATCGGCGGTGTTTTGTTCACCGGTTGCACCGCGCATAAGGTTGAGCGGCACGATGGCGTTTTCACCCAAGCCGCCGCCTTGCAAAAATAAAATTTTGTAATGGCTGGGAACTTGCAGCAACTCCCGTAGATCAGCCAGCGCCTTGGCATGAATGCTCATGAAGTCTGCGCCGCGATGACTCATCTCCATCACGCTCATGCCCGTGCCATGCCAGTCCAGCATCTCGCTGGCAGCCGTTGCTAATACCGACTCGGGGAGCGCAGCAGGGCCTGCCGAGAAGTTAAAGACGCGACTCATGATGCCATTCCTTTAGGACGCATCCACTATGCACTTGGCAAGAATCGCAATGCCTTGATTGATCTGCTCAACACTCGCCGTTACAAACGAGAGGCGCAGTTTGTTGTGTTCCATTTCGCCCTCGTTGGCATAAAAAGCGGCACCTGGAACAAAGGCGATGCCCCGCTCAACCGCCTTGTGTAGCAAGGCTTGCGAGTTGATGTGGCTGGGTAGCGTTAGCCACAGGAACATGCCGCCTATGGGTTGATTCCAACTCACGGTGGCAGGCATTTCACGCGCCAAGGCGCCCAGCATGGCACCCAGTTGCGACTTGTACAGCGCACGGATGCTGGGTTTATGTTTGGGGATGAAGTCGCTGTGCAGCAATTCATACAGCACACGTTGATTCAGGCTAGGTGTATGCAGATCGGCTGCTTGCTTGGCTTGTAGCATTTTGGGGTAGAGCATGGGGGGCAGGATCATGAAACCCAGCCGCAGTCCCGGAGCCAGAATTTTTGAGAACGATCCTAGGTAGATGCAATTGTCTGGATTGCGCGATGTCAGCGTCGCTGGCGGTTCTTGGTCGAACCACAAATCACCGTAGGGGTTGTCCTCTACAACGCACAACCCATGCGTCTTGGCAAGTAAGGTCAGCTTGGCGCGGCGCGCCTCTGGCATGGTTCGCCCTGTTGGATTTTGGAAGTTGGGCAGCAGGTAGAGGAAGCGCGGTTTTTGCTCGGCAGGGGTGTTTTCGAGTTGCATTTCGAGCGCATCCACATCTAGCCCCTCGTCGTCGCAAGCAACGCTGACCATGCGTGGCTCCATGGGAGTAAAGGCTTGCACGGCACCCAAGTAGGTGGGGGACTCCACCCAGACGATGCTGTCCTTATCAATCAAAATTTTGGCAATCAGGTCTAGCCCTTGCTGCGAGCCCGTGGTGATCAGCACTTGATCGGGGGAGACATCCCAAGGCAGCATGTTGGCGACCGCTTGGCGCAATGGGCCGTAGCCTTCTGATGTGGCGTATTGCAGCGCCGCCTCGCCGTCTTCTTGCAAGATTTTGGTGATAGCGGCATTGACTTCTGTAATCGGAAAAGTCTTTGGTGAGGGCAGACCTCCTGCAAAACTGATGATGCCGGGACGCTCGGTGACTTTTAAAATTTCGCGGATAAAAGAGGGATTCATACGCGCTGCGCGCGCTGCGAGTGTCCAGTTCATACGGTTGGTTCCTAAAGTTTTTTTCCAATAAAGACAGTTGCCATAACAAGTAGTGCAAACCCCATAGTCGTCAAGTCTAACTGCTCGCCCAAAATGGGAGCGGAGAACAGGATACTTAAAAACGACTGTAGTAATTGAATTTGACTCATGCGTACCGTGCCGCCCATGGCCAGTGCGCGATACCAAGCAAAAAACCCGAGCCACATGGAGAAGACGGAAATATAAGCAAAGCCCGCCCACGCAGAGGTTTTGATGGGGACGCTGGGCCACAGCAAAAAGAGGGCGGGCAGTGTGATGGGTAGGGCGATGACCAGTGCCCAGCAGATCACGCGCTGGGCACCCAAGCGAGTCGTTACTTCGGCTCCTTTCGCATAGCCATAAGCGGCAAACGCCATCGCGGCAAAAAGCAGTATGTCGGCGGGTTGCATGAGCAGCGCATCACTGCTCGCTTGAGGGTTACGGATGATGGCATAAGCAATGACTAACGCACTGCCCGCTAAGGCGCATAACCAAAATCCGATACTGGGGCGTTGTTGGGTCATCCAAGCGGCAAAGGCGGCGGTCATCAAGGGTAGGAATCCGTACAGCACGGAGGCGTGTACCGACTCGACTTGTCGCAAGGCCCACGTGCTCAGGATAGGAAAGCCAAAAACAATGCAAAGCGAGGTAAGCGCCAGTGGCAGCCAATCTTGTTTGGTTGGTAATCCATGTGATCTTTCGGATGGATAGCGATGCGCAAAGAATAAGTAAACCCCGCTTAGCATGCCCGCGACAGCCGCGCGCCCCAATGCGCTAAACCACGGCGAGAGCTGGGGCTCTTGTGCGGTACCCACGGCTAATCGCGTCATGGGAAAGGTGATTGCAAACATCACCACCCCTAGGATGCCCAGTACATAAGCACGCACAGAAGGGGTGGCCGCTACGCCTTGTGGGTATTGGCTTGTAGCGGCACGTCGCATCAGACTGTGCGCTAGCTTAAACCGTAGCGCCGTGGTTAGGGTCGAGTGGGTTGTCCGACTCGTAGCCTTCTTTTTTCACAACGACTTTAATCAGGTCTTCGCGCTTGATACCCAGCCACATCGCAATGGCAGCTGCCACAAACACCGAGGAGTAGATACCAAACAAGATGCCGATTGTCAGCGCCAGCGCAAAGTAGTGCAGCGTCT
>CAZAIW010000013.1:16125-22354 GCA_964485285.1 uncultured Burkholderiaceae bacterium
GCGACGATGGAGAACTCCATGCGCAAACCAAAACCAAACACCAGCATGGACAGCACCATGAGCTGTGTCGAGCCATGCGTGATGATGGTTCGGCTGATCGTTGAGGTGATCGCGTTATTGATAATCTCGTGCGTGTTCATTTTGCGAAAACGCCTAAAATTTTCACGGATTCGGTCAAAAATAACCACCGATTCATTGACCGAATAGCCCAGCACCGCTAGCACAGCTGCTAGTACCGTGAGTGAGAACTCCCACTGGAAAAATGCAAAAAACCCAAGGATGATGATCACGTCGTGCAAGTTAGCAATGATGGCGGCTACCGCAAACTTCCACTCAAAGCGCATGGCCAAATAGACCATGATGCCAATGACAACAAATGCCAGCGCCTTGAGTCCATCTTTGGCGAGTTCCTCTCCCACTTGTGGTCCCACAAACTCGGTGCGACGCATGGTGACGGGCTCTGCACCATCGGTGGTTTTACAGATTCGCTTTTGGTTTTGCGCGTCTTCTGCCATCGAACCGTTAGCGACTTTGCAAAGCTCCACCATGACTTTCTCGGATTGCTGAGCTGAGCTAACACCTTTTTGCACGGGCAGGCGGATCATGACATCGCGCGAAGTACCAAAGTTTTGAACTTGGATGTCAGAGTACCCCAGTCCCGCGACAGCACTTCTGACTTTGGGTAGGTCAGCGGCTTGGCTGTAGCTGACTTCCATCACGGTGCCGCCGGTAAATTCAACCGACAAATGCAGACCCTTGTAGAACAGGAAAAAGACAGCAGCCGCAAACGTGATGAACGAGATGACATTAAAGATCAGCGCATGGCGCATGAACGGGATGTCTTTTTTGATTTTGAAAAATTCCATGATATGTATCCCTTGTGCCTATTTGTCGGTGCTAGGTTTCCACACCGTACCAATGGACACCGTTTGCAGTTTTTTGCGACTGCCGTACCACAAGTTGACGAGGCCGCGCGAGAACAAAACAGCCGAGAACATACTGGTCAAAATCCCCAAGCAGTGCACCACCGCAAAACCGCGCACAGGGCCAGAGCCAAAGACCAGCAGCGCAAGCCCTGCGATGAGTGTTGTGACGTTCGAGTCCAAAATGGTGGCCCAAGCCCTGTCGTATCCCGTATGAATAGCCGCTTGTGCAGAGCTGCCGGCACGCAACTCTTCGCGCACCCGCTCGTTAATCAGCACATTGGAGTCAATAGCCATACCTAGAGCCAGCGCCATCGCGGCCACGCCCGGTAAGGTCAGCGTGGCTTGCAAGATCGAGAGTAGAGCCAGCAGCAACAGTAAGTTGACCGCCAAAGCAATACTGGAGACGAGACCAAACATGAGGTAGTAAACGCTCATAAAGGCCATGATGACGATGAACCCCCAAGTGACCGAGTTAAAGCCCTTCTCAATGTTCTCTTTACCCAAAGATGGGCCAATCGTGCGCTCTTCAATAATTTCCATTGGAGCGGCCAATGCACCTGCGCGTAGCAAAAGCGCAAGGTCGTTGGCGTCTGCGGTGGAGCCAGCCCCAGTGATTTGGAAGCGCGTACCCAGTTCACCTTGAATGGTTGCGACGGAAATGGCCTCGCCCTTGCCTTTTTCAAACAGCACAATAGCCATGCGTTTGCCGATGTTTTCGCGGCTCACGTCACGCATGGCACGTCCGCCTTTGGCATCCATTGAGAGGTCAACTTTGGGGCGCTGGGACTGCTGGTCAATGCCTGTTTGGGCATCGGTCAAGTTTTGCCCCGTTGCGATGATTTGCTTTTTGACGATCACGGGTCTGCCATCGCGTTCAAAAAAGCGCTCAGAACCAAACGGAACGGGCGCTTGCCCGATCTCGGCCAATTTACCTTCTTGGCTCTCGTCAACCAAGCGCATCTCTAGCGTGGCGGTGCGTCCCAAAATATCTTTCGCTTTGGCGGTGTCTTGCACGCCGGGTAGCTGCACAACAATGCGATCCAGGCCTTGCTGAGTGATCACGGGTTCAGACACACCCAGTTCATTGATCCGGTTATGCAAGGTCGTGATGTTTTGTTTGAGTGCTTGCTCTTGCAGTTTGCTGGCGGCTTGAGGCCTAGGTGTCAGCGTGAGTTTGAACTCGGTGCCGTCAGGCGTGACGCTGGCCTCGTAGTCTTGGAATTGATCGGTGACGATCCCCTTGGCCGCGTCCAGTGTGGTCATATCCCGAAAGCGAATCTCGATATTGTTATTCGTTCGGGTGATGCCGCTGTGGCGCACATTTTTATCACGCAGTGCCGTGCGCAAATCGTTGCCGATGGAGTCAGCCTTTTTGGCAATCACATCCTTCATATCGACTTGCAGCATGAAGTGCACACCGCCGCGCAAGTCAAGCCCCAAATACATGGGCGATGCGTGCAAGGCAATCAGCCAAGTGGGTGTGCGCGGAACCAAATTGAGTGCCACGATGTAGTGAGCATCATTGGGGTCGGGCACCAGCGCTTTTTGCAAAGCATCTTTGGCTTTGAGTTGGCTGTCCGTATCAGCTAGCCGTGCCTTGATGGAGGTGCCCTCTAAGGCAATGGTGTCAACTTGTACGCCAGCGCTTTTGAGCGTTTGCTCCACTTTGTCTAGGAGTGCTGTGTCTACTTTGCTACCTGCACGCAAGGACGACACCTGTACCGCCGGTGCTTCGCCATACAAGTTAGGTAGTGCGTACAGGATGGCGATGAGTAGCACCACGCCAATCGTGATGTATTTCCAAAGTGGATAGCGATTCATAATTAACTCGCTTGCTGTTATCCGCGTGTGCCTTTGGGTAGAACTTGTGCAATGGCGAAGCGCTGCACTTCTATTTCAACACCACTGGCAATTTCAATCGATACGATGGAGTCGCCCATTTTTGTGATCGTGCCAATGATGCCGCCAGCGGTCGCCACTTCATCGCCTTTAGCCAATGCTTCCAGCATGGCTTTGGTTTCTTTTTGGCGTTTCATTTGTGGGCGGATCATCACAAAATACAGCACCACAAACATCAAGACCAAGGGCAACATGCCTTGCAGCGTCCCCATCAGGCCATCGCCACCGGCGGCGGGAGCTGGTGCAGTTTGCGCATAAGCGGAAGAGATAAACATAAGAGTTCCAATCAATAATCAATAAAAAAGAAAAGCAACCGCGCATTTTAGGCGGTTGTCCGCATGAACACATAAGCGCTGCCGCCTAGGCGGTGAGCGCCTGATAAGGTGAGGCTGCCATTGCGTTATTTCAACTGCACCGAGCCGCTGATGGTCAAATTGATCGACGTACGTCCCGCTTCCATCGCGACGGGTGCAGCATCCACCGCCACGGCGCGAGCCATCATGAGGGGGCGGGGCTGGTTGTTGCCCTCCAGCTGCGCTTGCTGAATGTTGATCTCACGGATGCTGTAGCTATTAAATCCTAGCGTTTGCGCGGCAAGTTTGGCCTTAGTTTGAAAGGCCTGCAAACCTTGCTGCAAAAGCATGTCGTCGGCGCTTGAGCGCAGCGCACGGCTCACTTCAAAGCCGCTATTCACAATCTTGAGCGACTGACTCAGCTGCCCCGCCAGCTTGCCCAGCAGGCCAAAATCTTTGCTTTTGAGTATCAATTGCGAATGCACCGTCCAGCCAATGACGGTGCTCTTGTTGTCGTATTGCTGGTAGGTTGAAAAGTTGCCAGTCATAGCCTCTACGCCACTCGTGGCCTTGGCTTCCCGCAGGGCATCGTTCATCAGTTTATTGACGTGCTGCGTAATCGCTGCTGTGTCTGTGCCAGACTTTTCGGCAACCAGCGTGATGACCGCGGTGTCGGGCGTGATGGGTGCCGAGACGACCGCATCCAGATGCAAGATATTCGATGATCGGCCGGGCGCGTAGTCGTTATCCGCTCGAGCTGGTGTGGTTTGCGCAAAAGCAGAGCTGATGCCGATGGCCATTGCCACAGCCGCGATGTAGAGCTGAGTTTGCTTGATGAGGGTGCGAGTGTTCATGTGTGGTCTTTCTTTGTTGGAGGCGCTTGTTGTTGGATGTGAGCGTTTAATACCGCTCGCAACTCTTTGGCTACTTCTGAAGCGGTCATTCCAATAGGGCCGATGTGCCGCGCCACGAGCGCATCAGCCGCCGCCGCGTGCAACTGTACGGCAAGGCCGCAGGCATCCCAAACGGGCAGCTCATGCGTGAGTCCCTGTGCCACGATGGCGGCCATAGCGCCGGACAGCACATCTCCCATGCCGCCGGTTGCCATCCCGGGGTTGCCATCCAAGCAGGTCTGCGTAGCTTTGCCCGCCATGCCAACCAGCGTGTGATGACCTTTCAGTACAACGATGGCGCGGTAGGTGTCCACAAGTCGCTGGAGACTCTCCATCCGGTGGTGCTGGACATCGCTGGTGGTGCAACCCAAGAGCCTAGCGGCCTCGCCGGGGTGGGGTGTCAAAACGGTAGCGGATGTTCTGCCTTGAACCATCTTTGCCAACTCCGCCTCTTGGGCGATGAGATTGAGCGCGTCCGCATCCACCACCAAAGGCACCGGGCGGGCAAGCGCGGCCGTGAGCCAATGCTGGGCGATCTGGCTGTCTCCTAGTCCCATGCCGATTGCAATGACATCGGGGGCGAGTTTGTCTAAAGCGCGAGCGATCAGACCCGGCGACTGGAGATTGGCGCTGCGGATCATCAGCTCGGGGCGGGTGGTGCTGGCATGAGCCGAGCGCTCATCGAGCATGCTTAAAGCGACAAGCCCTGCACCTGTGTGCAGCGCAGCCGAGCCTGCCAACCACAGCGAGCCGGCCATGCCGGGTGCACCGCCAATCAAGAGCACTTTGCCGCTACTTCCCTTGTGCTCGGCGGAACTACGCTTTAATTTCTGCGCCAGAGAAAGAGCGTTGAGTGGGGTCATTGGGACATCAAAACGCCATGTGCTTGTTCATCCGCAAAATAGCTGGATCGAACCATAGCACCAACGGCAGCATGGCTAAAGCCCAGTTCGTAGGCGCGTGCTTCGTACATTTTGAAGGTGTCGGGATGCACGTAACGACGCACCGGCAAGTGGCTGCCCGATGGGGCGAGGTACTGACCGATGGTGAGCATGTCGATGTTGTGCGCACGCATGTCCTGCATGACTTGCAGCACTTCTTCGTCGGTCTCACCAAGGCCTACCATGATGCCGCTTTTGGTTGGGATACCGGGGTTTTGCTCCTTAAATTTCTTGAGCAAATTCAGACTGAATAAGTAGTCCGAGCCTGGACGAGCTTCCTTGTACAGACGCGGCGCTGTCTCTAGGTTGTGATTCATGACATCGGGCGGTGCGAGCCTCAAAATCCCCAGCGCACGGTCATCGCGCCCTCTAAAGTCGGGAACCAAAATCTCGATTTGCGTTTGGGGTGACAGCTCACGTACGGCGCGGATGCAGTCCACAAAGTGCTGGGAGCCGCCATCGCGCAGGTCATCGCGATCCACCGAGGTAATCACAACGTACTTGAGTTTGAGCGCGGCGATGGTCTTGGCTAGACTGAGCGGTTCGTTTGCGTCCAGCGGATCAGGGCGGCCGTGTCCCACATCGCAAAAAGGGCAGCGCCTGGTGCACTTGTCGCCCATGATCATGAAGGTGGCTGTCCCTTTGCCAAAACACTCGCCAATGTTGGGGCACGAGGCTTCCTCGCAAACGGTATTCAGTTTGTTCTCGCGCAGGATGTGCTTGATCTCGTTAAACCGCGTGGAGCTAGAGCCTGCTTTTACGCGAATCCAGTCGGGTTTTTTCAGCACCTCGGCCTGCTCGACCTTGATGGGAATGCGCGAGAGCTTGGCAGCAGCTTTTTGTTTGGCGAGGGGGTTGTATTGCTCGGTCGTTTGAGCGATGCGGACGACGGGATTCGGTATTTCGAGTGTGGACATGGTTGGATTTTCGCTTTAAATTTTCACTGGAATGGCGTTGTTGAGCTGCTGCTGCATCGTAAGACCATCCAATTGTTTTTCTAGCATTAAGAAGATTTGTCCCGTGGTCTGCGCCCAGCGCTCGCCTACCAAGCGCTTTTCGCGTGAGTCGTCGTTGGTCGCATAGGCATCGCCTTTGTACTCCACTACAAATAAACGTCCATCGGTTAATTCGGCAACGAAATCGGGGTAAAAATAATCGGTCGATGTGGGTAACCAAAATGCGAATTTGGGGAGCTGATTGAGGTTACGAACCCAATGCTTGACACTAGGTAGTCGATCTAACAATTGCGCGGCATCAAACTCTTCGCCGTTTGATTT
>CAZAIW010000014.1:0-22262 GCA_964485285.1 uncultured Burkholderiaceae bacterium
GCTCTCGGGCGTGCCCTCGCCCACCACCGTACCGCCGCCAGCGCCGCCCTCGGGGCCCATGTCAATGAGCCAATCGGCGGTTTTAATCACGTCAAGGTTGTGCTCAATCACCGCCAGCGTGTTGCCCTGATCGCGCAATTGGTGCAACACTTTGAGCAGCAAATCGATGTCGGCAAAGTGCAAGCCTGTGGTGGGCTCGTCCAAAATGTACAGGGTGCGCCCGGTATCGCGCTTGGATAACTCTAGCGACAGCTTCACGCGCTGCGCTTCGCCGCCCGACAGCGTGGTCGCCGACTGCCCCAGCTGGATGTACGACAAGCCCACGTCCAGCAAGGTTTGCAGCTTGCGTGCCAGCACCGGCTGGGCTTTGAAAAAGTCAAACGCCGCCTCCACGGTTAAGTCCAAAATCTCAGCAATGTTTTTGCCTTTAAACTGCACCTCCAGCGTCTCGCGGTTGTAGCGCATGCCGTGGCAAACGTCGCAAGGGACGTACACATCGGGCAAAAAATGCATCTCGACGCGCTTGACACCATCGCCTTGGCAAGCCTCGCAGCGTCCGCCACCACTGCCCGCTGGCACATTAAAGCTAAAGCGCCCGCTGGTGTAGCCACGCTCTTTCGCCATCGGCATCTCGGCCATCAACTCGCGTATCGGCGTAAAGAGTCCCGTGTACGTGGCGGGGTTGCTACGCGGCGTGCGTCCAATGGGTGACTGGTCAACGTTAATGACCTTATCAAATTGGTCAAGCCCGTCAATGCCATCCATGGGCGCTGGCTCGTCAGAGGCGCGGTGGATGTGCTGCGCGGCAGCCTTGTACAGCGTGTCGTTGACCAGTGTGGATTTACCCGAACCCGACACGCCGGTGACACAGGTCAACAGTCCTACCGGCACTTGCACCGTCACGCCTTTGAGGTTATTGCCCGTGGCGTTGTGAATGGTCAGCACTTTGGTTTTGTCGAACTGGTGGCGCTTAGGAATGTTGATTTTTCGCACACCGCCCATGTATTGCCCGGTGAGCGATTGGGCACTGGCCAGCACATCGGCGCACGTGCCTTCGGCCACCACGCGCCCACCATGTACGCCAGCACCCACACCCATGTCGATCACGTGATCGGCCGCGCGAATCATGTCCTCGTCATGCTCCACCACCAGCACCGAGTTACCAATATCGCGCAGATGGCGCAGCGTGCCAATTAGCCGGTCGTTATCGCGCTGATGCAGGCCGATGCTGGGCTCATCGAGCACATACATGACCCCCGTGAGCCCGCTACCTATTTGGCTTGCCAGCCGGATACGCTGGGACTCCCCGCCCGATAAGGTCTCCGCGCTACGCGACAGACTTAAATAGTTCAAACCCACATCGTTTAAGAACTTGAGTCGTGCGGCAATTTCCTGCACCACTTTGGCAGCAATTTCAGCACGTGCGCCCGACAGCTTAAGGTGCTGGAAATACGTCCAAGCGTCCTTCAAAGTCAGGTGACTGAGTTCGTGCAGGCCAGCACGTCCCATTCGCATTGAGCCTGTCGCCATGCTGCCTTCGACAAGCTCAGGCTGAACGCTAGAGTCCACTAAAAACACGTGACGCGCTTCGCGTTTAAGCCTTGCGCCGCCGCAGGTTGTGCAGGGCTGGTGGCTACGGTACTTGGCTAAATCTTCCCGCACCACGTTAGAGTCCGTCTCGCGGTAACGCCGCTGCATATTGGGAATCACGCCTTCAAACGGATGCTTCTTGGACAGTTTTTGTCCCTCGTACTTACCCGACTCAAGCGTGTAGTTGAACTTAATCTCTTCCTCACCGGAGCCGTGCAGTACCACCCGCCTAGCGTGTTCTGGCAAGGATTCAAACGGCTTGCTCAGGTCAAATTTGTAGTGCTTGGCGACGCACTCCAGCATCGAGTGGTAATAGTGACTGCGGGCATCCCAGCCCTTGATAGCGCCGCTCACCAAACTGAGCGACGGAAATGCCACTACGCGCGATTCGTCAAAATACTCCATCTGGCCAAGACCATCGCAGGTCTCGCAAGCACCCACGGGTGAGTTAAATGAAAACAAGCGCGGCTCCAACTCAGCAATCGAGTAGCTGCAATGCGTGCAAGCAAACTTAGCGTTGAACAGATGCTCTTCTTGCGTGTCCATATCCAGCGCCACCACACGGCCATCGGCTAGGCGTAGCGCAGCCTCTAGGCTCTCGGCCAAGCGCTGCTTGATGTCGGGACGCACCTTCACGCGATCAACCACCACATCAATGTCGTGCTTTTCGGTTTTCTTGAGCTTGGGCAAATCTTCATAAGTCACCACCGCCCCATTTAACCGAAAGCGCACATAACCCTTGGCTTGCAGCTGCGCAAACGTGTCCAAAAACTCGCCTTTTTTCTCACGCGCAATCGGCGCCAAAATCATGAGCTTGGTGTCCTCAGGCAAGGCCACCATCGCATCCACCATCTGACTGACCGACAGGGCCGACAGCGGCAAGTTGTGATCGGGGCAATACGGCGTACCCGCGCGAGCAAAGAGCAAACGCATGTAGTCGTGAATCTCAGTCACCGTTCCCACCGTCGAGCGCGGATTGTGCGAGGTGGCTTTTTGCTCAATCGAAATCGCGGGCGAGAGTCCCTCGATCATGTCCACATCGGGCTTATCCATGAGCTGCAAAAACTGCCGCGCATAGGTGGAGAGGCTCTCCACATAGCGGCGCTGCCCTTCGGCATACAGCGTATCAAACGCCAGCGAGGACTTGCCCGAACCCGATAAGCCGGTGATCACCACCAACTGGTTACGCGGGATGTCTAAGTTGATGTTTTTAAGGTTGTGCGTCCGTGCCCCGCGCACGGAGATGTGCGTAAGGGCGCTGGTGCGCCTAGCCGCAACGGCAAGATAGCGTGCGTCGTCGTTGCTTGTGTCGTCAAGGGCTGCGGGAGGTTGTTTTTTAGAAGCAGATTTCACGGGAAGGAGCTCGTTAACAAAACCTTCCATTATGCGGGCGATGCGCCAAATCCAGCAACATCTATTGATTTAAGGTGCCGAAAACCAATGCTCAAGCGCCAGCCCGCCCGCGCCTATCACTAACGGTCTGGCGGCTTGATAGCTTGCGCAAAACGCATCGAGTCCGGGCGTAGATTCACGGATTTGCCCGCTTTTGACTTCAAGGGCAAACAAATATTGAGCCTTAGGATATTTATCTCAATCGATTGAGATGTTTTACTCAATGTATTGAGATAATTTTTAAACGTTCAAAATAACATCGCCTTCACGCTTAGCTGCGCCGCTTGAAATTAACTCATTGATATAGCCTGAAACCCACGTATTCATTGGCTCATCGTCAAACCAACGACTACGAACCATCTCAAAATAAGGTGTCCTTTTTGCCCATTCCATGAAGGCGGACTCCTTCACTGTTTGCAGCTCAAGTAGTTTGTATTTGAGCAAGACTTTCACGGCGTAGCGCGTATGCTTGAGAGGATTTTGTGCAAAGCCATTCAACCGAGCACGCGCCCCGGCCAAGGCAACGCGAACGGCATCGCCAGAAAAAACGGCTCCATGCCCCGGAATCACGGTGCTTGGATTTAGGCACTCGATCACATCCAACGTTTGTGCGACTTCATCAAAAGCTTGCTCGCCCTCCAGCTCTTGAAAGACCACACCAAAACCGTTTTGCCACAACGCATCAGCAGAAATCAGCGTGCGATGCTGGGGTTCAAACAAAATGATGCTGTGCGGATCGTGTCCAGGCGCTGCATGGACTTGCCAACTCGCACCGCCTAGCATCAGCTCATCGCCTTGCTGTAGCGTGCGATGAAAACCAAAACGCGGGCAATTTTGTCCAGTCGGTTGGTAGCTGAGTTGCTCTTCATCCCACGCGGCCACATGCTGCGCCAAGCCTGATGGAATCAAGGTCTCAACCTCATGTCCTTGGGCACCATATGCCGCTTGCAATGCCGCATTGCCGCCGCAGTGATCGCTATGCAAATGGGTATTGATGATGCAGTTGAGTGGTTGGCCCCCCAGTGCCGACTGGACGAGTAACAGCGTTTGCTCGCTGTGCGTGCAGTAACCCGTATCGACAAGCGCGGTGCTGTTTTTGTCCATCAACAGAATGTTGTTGGAGGACAACCAGCCGCGTTCAAACACCTGCCAACTGGGAGAGGTTGGGCTATCAGTGACTCTGTAGCCAAGCGGCAAGCTCTTGTTCATAGTATGTATTGGGTTGGTCGTGCTCATCGTAACACTGCCCAACAAAGGTGAGGCCTTCGCGGGCAAGTGGGAAGGGGTGTACATCTAAGTGCGCCTCACTCAATCCGACGGCATCATGAATGAAACACTGGTGCTTCACGCGGGGGTAAATCACCTGCGATAAAAAGGTTTGGTCGGCACCATAATCGTTTGACGATACCCGGCTCGCCAATTGTTCTTTTACCTCCATCAGTGCACCGCCTTTGCACCCCCACATCCCGGCCATGATGTCAGGCCAATGAAACGGATGATCGCGCATCAGATGAACCGCTTGATCAGACGCAAGCCATTCATTCACAGCCGCCACTTCGCGCATGGAGGGGCGCGAGTCGGTATCACGAAAGATCACGCGGGACACGCTAGGGTCGCTTGCCGCTAAAAAACGCCAAAAAGCCCCGCCTCGATCAGGCTCAGGGGGCATTAAAACAACTTGAACATTCGCGTGTGCCTGCAAACGCATCAGGTAGGATGACGGCAAATCGTTGGCGCAATAAAAACGACATATCCAATGCGGGTAAAACTTGGCAGCAAGCTGTGCATTTTTAATCGCTCCCTCCAAATACACAGGGTTATCACCCCACAGCGAATAAGCGATCACTTGGATCGGCGCAACTTCAGCGATCTCCGTGAGTGCCTGCTCTAACTGACGCACATACTGCGTTTGATGGAAATATTTTTTCTCTGCCTTGCTTTTTTCAAGTTTGCTACGTAGCTCTTTCAACTGCATCGCATCGTTTGCTATGTCAAACGCCTTTGCTTCGTAGGTCACCAAATCGGTTGTGATCAGCTCTTGCAGCCCCAGCGCCCTCAAAACGCTACTGGCCACGCGCGAAGCAAATGAATCGCCTTGCAGCGTGAGCACAGGCAATCCCGCCCATAAGCTATCGGCTGCCGTTACGTGCGCGTTGTAGGGATAGGTATCCAAAAACAAATCCGCTAATGGGTAGCGCTGGATGTGCTGGGCAAAGTCATCCATGCGCGAGGCAAAAATAAGCCGATCCGCCGTCAGCCCCGCTGCGCTCGCTGCACTTTCGATGTGTCGTTTGGTCACGTCGTTATTGGCTTGCAGCCACAGCACGCTGCCTTGGACACGATGTAACAAGCGAAACCAGCACGCCAGTAAGTCTGGGGTGATTTTGTAGGGGTTACTAAACGCACAAAAAACAAACGCCTGCTCTGGTAAACCTTGCTCGGCACGGCTTGCAGCCATTTGATTCACCGCTCGCACAAGCGGGCGTTGGTCGTTATCAGGCATGAAGCTGCCGGGTAATCGCACAACTTTTTCCGAATAAAACGAGGCGTGACTTGGCGGAATCACCACCTCATCAGCGATGAGGTAATCAATCCAAGGCGCACCTGATGTACCCGCATAACCCAAAAAAGCCACTTGTACAGCGCAAGGGCGACTCGCCAAAATCAGCGGTCTGCCGCTTTGCATGTAGAGGGACAAATCAATCGCAACGTCAATCGCCATGGCACGCAGCTGATCGGCAATGGCCTCATCACTCAAATGCCCCAGCACATGAAATTGGTCGAATGCACGCTCGATACGCTTGCGCCAAAGTGAGACATCGCCTGCGCCATCCGTTGCGATGCCGATGACTTCAAATTGCTCACGATCATGCGCCTCAATGCTAGGAATCAATTGCTGCGGCACAGGATGCTCATGCCAATCACTGGACAAATACGCGATGCGAATACGCACATGACGGGATGCCCTAGGAGGAGGAACTGGACGCACAACACGTACACCCGCATCACGGCAAAGCCTCATGACGTGGTGCTGAGCAGCCGATAGATGCCACAAAGGCTGATCCACTGCGGCTAGCAGCGGATAAGGATGTAGGCAATAAGCAGGGTTTGATTCACCATCCACCTGAGCCAAACTTTGCCTTTGCATCGCCAAGAGGAGTTTCGTTACGTGCGCGTGCTCGCAGGTTTCCAGCAAAAGTTGCAAGTAACTATGGTCGTAATCGGCGCAGCGCTGCCCTTGTGCATCGGCCATCTGCACAGCAGCCGTTTGAAACGCCGCTAACGCCTGTTGCAATTGACCTTTGGTGTATTGCGCGTGACCTTCTTTGTACGCCACAATCGCCCAGTTTTTTTTAGCATTGACATAATCAGGAACCAGCGTTAGCGCTTGGTGAAATGCCGCGTAAGCGCCTGCCACATCACCCAATTCATCGCGCACATTGCCAAGGTTATTCCAAGCAATCGCATGCGCGGGGTCTTGTTGAACAATCGCCTCGAAGCACGCGGCGGCGGCGGCCCATTGTTTGCTTTCACAAAACATCAAACCCTGCTGGAGGTCTTGCTCAGTAAGACTTGCAGCAGGGTTGAAAGAAGAAGTATTGAGGTTATTTTCCAGCTCTGAGTTCACGTCGCAGAATTTTACCGACGTTGGTTTTTGGTAAATCGTCGCGGAACTCAATGTACTTCGGAATTTTGTAGCCCGTGAAGTTTTGACGGCAGTACTTCATCACATCGTCTTCGGTCAACATCGGATCGTTCTTAACCGCAAACACCTTGATCGCCTCGCCTGTTTTCTCATCGGTAACGCCAACGACTGCGCACTCAACGATACCGGGACACAGAGAAATCACGTTCTCAAGCTCATTGGGGAAGACATTAAACCCGCTCACAATAATCATGTCTTTTTTGCGATCTACGATGCGGATGTATCCCTTGTCATCCATCACACCAATGTCGCCCGTGCGCATATAACCATCTGAGGTAAATGCTTTGGCGGTCTCTTCGGGTTGGTTGTAGTAGCCCACCATCACATTGGGGCCCTTGATGCAAATTTCGCCCGGTGCGCCTAGCGGCTGCGACACGCCATCATCATCTTTAATGGCGATGTCAATGCTGGGCAAAGGCAAGCCTATCGTGCCAGAAAACGTGGTCGCATTAACGGGGTTATTGGTGCCGATGGCGCAGGTCTCGCTCATGCCCCAGCCCTCAATCATGGTGACGCCTGTTACCTCTTTCCACGCCTTGGCCGTACCTGCGCTGGCTGCCATCCCGCCCGCTTGACTGTTATACAACTGGCTAAAGTCCAGCGCCCTAAATTGCGCGTTTTGTAGCAGCGCATTAAACAGCGTATTGACAGCAGGTAGCATATGGAAGGGGCGTTTTTTCAGCACATCCACAAATTTGGGAATATCGCGTGGGTTAGGAATCATCGTCATGAGTGACCCCCAGCGAATGCCCAGCAAACACAGGGTGAGAGCAAAAATGTGGTACAGCGGCAGCGCAGCAATCCCGTTATTTTTACTCACGTCGCCAAGGCGCTCAACGGCTGGCGTAAACCACGCATCGGCCTGCATAATCGCCGCCACAATGTTGCGATGCGTCAGGATCGCGCCTTTGGACAGCCCCGTGGTGCCTCCCGTGTACTGCAAAAATGCAATGCTGTCGCCATTGGCCTTGCTTGGCACAAGCGATCGACCCGCCGCCTCACCGAGCATGGTCTTAAAGCTCAGTACACGCCGCGCTTGCCCCGACTTTGTTTGCAGCGGGATTTTGTAGGCAGGCACCATTTTCTTGAGGTGCCGCACAGCAAATGTAATGAATGCACCTTTAAAGAAGCCCAGCAAATCGCCCATGGTGGCGACCACCACACGCTCGATAGGCGTGTCTTGAATCACCTCCTCTAAGGTATGCGCAAAATTTTCTAAGATGATGATCGTGGTTGCACCCGAATCGTTCAATTGATGCTTCAGCTCACGCGCCGTATACAGCGGATTGACATTCACGCAGGTGTAGCCTGCACGCAAAATGCCCGCCATGGTCACTGGAAATTGCGGCACGTTGGGCAGCATCAAAGCCACCCGCGCGTCTGCAGGCAAGCCTTGCGCTTGCAGCCATGCACCTACTTTTGTGGATAAATCATCCAGCTCGCCATACGTCATCCATGAGTCCATACAAACTGAAAATGGACGCGACGCATTCCTTTTAAACGACTCATTAAACAGCTGCGCAACCGAGGTATAGGCATCTGGGTTGATCTCATGCGCAACGCCTGCTGGATAGCTGTCGTGCCAAATTTGTTTCATAGTCATGTCTCCAAGATTGCTAATAATAAAAAGAGAATTGTCCAGCAATCCTCGGGCTTGGACATTGGTGAAAACCTAGGGGCGCGATGGGCTTGGTAGCGCCCGAAGCGCCTGGCGCACTTGATTTACCACGCTATCCCAATCCCCGGGCGTGGGTTGCCGAAAGAGCCGCGCCGTCGGGTACCACGGGCTATCGGTGCGGTGTGGGTCTTGCCCGTAGAGCCAGCGCCAGCAGGCATCGAAGCGATTCAGTATCCACACAGGCTTACCCAGCGCACCTGCCAAATGTGCCACGGCTGTATCCACAGCAATCACAAGGTCGAGGTTGTCGATGAGGGCGGCGGTGTCGGCAAAGTCGTGTAGTTGCTCGCTGTAGGTGTGGATAGCAGGACCATCCCAACCCTGTGCTTGCAGGTCTTTGAGTTCTTGCTCGGCCACCTCGCCTTTTTGCAAACTGATGAAGTCGATGCCGGGGTGCTTCAAACCCGCCAGTTTAGTCAGCGCGATGTTGCGCCGCGCATTGACATCCCAAACATCGGGTTGATCAGGGCGGTGCCCACCCGCCCACACCAGACCCACGCGCAGCTTTGGTTGCTCGCCGAGGTCTTGGCTTAGGCGCTCGCGCCATGCTTGGCGCTTGGCAGGGTCACTAAAAAGATACGGCGTTTGCGCGGGGATGTTGCTTGTGCTGTTTGTGCCCAAAGCCAAGGGCAAACTCATCAAAGGACATTGGAAATCCATCGCTAAGCCTACTGATTTGTCTGCGACCACCGTGATTCGCGCGTCTAGGGTTTGTAGCAAGGCGACCAGATGACCAGGGACATACAGCACCACCTGCGCACCCCAATCGGCAACCAGCGGCGCGTAACGACAAAACTGTAGGGTGTCGCCGTTGCCTTGCTCATGCCATAAACCAATCGTTTTTTGAGTTAAAGATTCTTGACCTACCCACCAAGGAACTTGGCGCGTCAATGGATGTGCGGCTGATTGATATTTGGCAACGCGCCAGCGAGCCTCGTACTTTGGCCAAGCATCGGCATAACGACCCCGCATGAGTCGTAATTGAGACAGATTCCACTGTGCGTCAGAAAAATTTGGTTTGCAGATTAAGGCCTTTTCGTATTCCTTCTCGGCTTCGTGGTACCTGTACTGAGCCGAATAGATGCAGGCAATATGCATATACGCCTCCGTCATTTTCGGATCTATGACCAAGGCTCTTTGGAAAAGCGCAAGCGCCTCGTCCATCTGCCCCAAACTCTCTAATGTCGCGCCCCAGTTGAAATACGCCATCTCGTAACGAGGATTTAACTGCACCGCCTGCTGATAGCTCGCCATGGCGGCTGGGTAATTGCCCAGGCTTTGCCACACAACGCCTTGATTAAAGTGCGCCTGCGCCAGCTGCGGGTCTGCTCGCACGGCCTGGGTGTAGCTCGCCAAGGCTTGCTGCGGCTGCCCATTCGCTTGTTGTGCGTTCCCCAGCGCGTTCCACGCAAAGGCATCGTCTGGATGGTTGGCTAGCACGGACTCTAAACATGTTATTGCTGCGCCGTACTGCTGCTGGGCATGGTGTGTCAGCCCTATGCGATACACGGTGTCCGCATCGTTTGGGCGCACGGCTTGGGCAGCTTCAAAATGCGCCTGCGCTTGATGGAACAAGGCTTCATCCATGGCCATCAAGCCTAAGAAAAAGTGCGCCTCGAAGTTGCCGGGGTCTATCGCCAATGCCTGCTGAAAGCTAAGCTGTGCAGCAGCCCTCTGGTTCAGCTCGAAGTAGGCTTTGCCGCCATTACAGTGCGCAAGAGCAGAGTTGGGATTGATCTCCAGCGCTTGCAAAAACCATGCAACAGCAGATGCAAATTCCCCCGCTTGAGCGGACATCACGCCCTGTCGATGGAGCGCCTCAAACCGCTCAAGCACCACAAGCGCTTCCAGCTTTTGACGCACCTCGTCCATCACGCTATCCCAATCCCCAGGCGTGGGTTGCCGAAAGAGCCGCGCCGTCGGGTACCACGGGCTATCGGTGCGGTGTGGGTCTTGCCCGTAGAGCCAGCGCCAGCAGGCATCGAAGCGATTCAGTATCCACACAGGCTTACCCAGCGCACCTGCCAAATGTGCCACGGCTGTATCCACAGCAATCACAAGGTCGAGGTTGTCGATGAGGGCGGCGGTGTCGGCAAAGTCGTGTAGTTGCTCGCTGTAGGTGTGGATAGCAGGACCATCCCAACCCTGTGCTTGCAGGTCTTTGAGTTCTTGCTCGGCCACCTCGCCTTTTTGCAAACTGATGAAGTCGATGCCGGGGTGCTTCAAACCCGCCAGTTTAGTCAGCGCGATGTTGCGCCGCGCATTGACATCCCAAACATCGGGTTGATCAGGGCGGTGCCCACCCGCCCACACCAGACCCACGCGCAGCTTTGGTTGCTCGCCGAGGTCTTGGCTTAGGCGCTCGCGCCATGCTTGGCGCTTGGCAGGGTCACTAAAAAGATACGGCGTTTGCGCGGGGATGTTGCTTGTGCTGTTTGTGCCGCACAGCCCCGGCAGACTTAATAACCGAATTTGATAATCAACATCAACCGGCACCCTATGCTCAGGCACAAACCACACATTGGGGAGCGCCTGCTCTAGCAAGCTGCGTAGCGTGTCCGGCACCGTGACAACCCACTGTGCACCGGTGCTGGACAAGTGGCTCAGGTAGCGCACAAACTGTAGCGTATCCCCTAGGCCTTGCTCGGTGTAGACCAGTATGGTTTGGCCGGCCGTCAAAGCTTCTGCACGCCATAGGGGCTTATCCAAGACGCTTAATCGATCGTCGCGCAGCATCCCTTGACCTCGCCATTCGTACAACTGCCAACCACGGACGTAATCGCCTGCACCTAGTGCGCACATCGCCCAGCCCAAGTAGGCATCCGCGTAATCGGGCGCAAGGTGTACGGCACGCTGGTAGTAGTCGATGGCCTGATCGGTTTGCATCTGCCTTGCGTAGACGTTGGCAAGATTGCACAAAGCCACGGGATAGTCGGGGCGCAGATCAATCGCGTGCAGAAAACTGGCAATGGCTGCCTCGCATCGATCCAATTTTTTAAAGGCAACACCTAAATTGCAGTGGGTGTGAGGATCATGCGGGTCTAGCGTGATCGCGTGCTCGAACTCAAACAAGCCTTCGGCTGGACGCTCCAGCGCAAGCAGCACATTGCCCCGGTTGGAGTAGTAACTCGCAACGCTACCGTCCTGCTCAATCGCAGCATTCAGCAGGGCGAGCGCAGCCGTGTAGTCTTGTTCGCCTGCCGCAATGATGCCCAGCAAATTAAGCGCTTGGGAGTTCTGATCTTGCGCTTGCAGCAACTCTTGGCACAACTGCTTGGCGGCACCCAGATCGCCTTGATGATAAAAATCAATCGCGGCGGCAATGTTTGGTGGCGAATGGTTTTTATCGATGCTCAATTGCACGTCCCGGGCAAGTTATTCGTGAGTTAGGAATTATGATGCACACATGAATCCTGACAGTCGATTTAAAGCACATTCGCTCCTTCGCAAAATTGCCGAATACCTGCACCCGGGACCTGACTCCATCGCTGAACTGCTCACCACGCTGGAAGAAGCCGAGGACAGACACCTGATCAACGCGCAAAGTCTGGCCATGCTAGAGGGCGTTTTAAAGTTATCCCATAGGACTGCAGGGGATGTCATGGTCGCCGCGCCTCGCATGGATTTGCTGGACATTGACGCTGATTTTGATGAGCTGCTGGATGCGGTCATTGATACCGCGCATTCACGCTTTCCGGTCTATGAGGGCGAGCGCGACAACATCATTGGCATCTTGCTGGCGAAAGACTTGCTCAAGCGCCAGCGCTCACCCGAGATCAACCTGCGCACCCTCTTACGCCCTGCCGTCTTTGTACCCGAGAGCAAAGGGCTGAACGACTTACTCACCGACTTTAGGGGCAAGCGCAACCATTTGGCGCTGGTGGTTGATGAGTTTGGCAAGACCGCCGGACTGATCACCATTGAGGACATCTTGGAAGAAATTGTGGGCGAGATTGAAGACGAGTTTGACACCGAAGAGAGTGACACCGCCTCGATGGACATCGTCTCCTTGCCCGAAGACGGTGCCTACCGCGTGAGCGGCAAAGCACCGCTGTCCAAGCTCTCGGAAGCTTTCGACTGCGAATTTAGCGCCGCCGAGCTGGATCAATTTGAGACCATTGGCGGGCTGGTCGCGCACCGCATGGGATATGTACCGCGCAAAGGCGAAGAGCACCTCGTCGCGGGACTCAAGCTCGTGGTTCTAATTTCGACAAGTGGTGCCGTCAAGTGGTTTCGCGCCACACGCATCGCCTAAGCCAAAAGCAGGGCTACGCGCACGATGACGACTTTATTCTTTGGCATTTTGCAGGGCTGGTCTATCACCAGTCCTTGGAGTGGTCATGCCCTGTGGTGGCTGCAGCTTGTGGCGCTCGCTTGGTTGGTTCGCCGGTTGCTGCACATCCAGCCGACACGCATCACGCAGCGACCGCCCCCAGCAACCCCAGCGGTCAAAGCAGCATGCCGCACCAGCTTTTTATTCGCCCTTGCTTGGTTTGTCTCCAGCATGTGGTGGCTCTACACCTCGATGCATGTTTATGGCGGTTTAGCCGCACCCTTGGCGGCGCTGGGGGTTGTGGCGCTGTGCAGCGTGCTGGCCAGTTTTTACGCCGTCGCTGGCGCTGGGTTTGTCTGGCTGCGCATTGGCAAAGCTTGGTTTGACTCGCTGCTGTTTTCTGCCCTGTGGTTGATCGCCGAGCTGGCACGCGGCTGCGTGATGACGGGCTTGCCTTGGAACGCCATTGGCTACGCGCACATCGACGGTCCCCTCATCAGCGCGGCTCCGTGGGTGGGTGTCTACGGTATCTCGGCGCTGGCCGCCCTGATCGCGGCGCTCTTCGTACTGACACGCTCCTGCGCCCTCAAACTATTGGTCGTTTTAGTGCTTGTTATCAAAGCGCACCTAATGCCTGACCTGCAAGCCTTGCACAGCAAGGCCTCTGAGCCAGCATCGCCTGCAGGCCTGACCATTCGGCTCTTGCAGGGCAGCATCCCGCAAAATGAGAAGTTTAATGAGCAAACAGGAGCCCTCAAAGCCTTGGCTTGGTACAAAAACCAGCTGCTTGCCGCCGCCCAAGATCGCGTCGATGTGGTCATCACGCCCGAAACTGCCATGCCGTTTTTCCAAGAGCAACTGCCGCCCGGCTATTGGACGGAGTTGCAAGCGGCTTTTGTGGATAACCCCATCAACCCAAGCAGCGCAGCGCTAATCGGTATGCCGCTGCTAATGGATGCCAGCGGTCATTACGCCAACTCGGTTCTTGCACTCCAGGCGGGTGATGCGTCACGCGCAGCCAAAACGCCCTATGCCTACCACAAGCACCACTTGGTTCCATTTGGCGAGTTCGTCCCGCCGCTTTTCCGTTGGCTGGTTGACCTGATGCACATTCCGCTGGGTGAATTCAAGGCGGGCGGTTTCAACCAGCCGTCCTTCTCACACGCAGGCGAGCGACTCGCCATCAACATTTGTTTTGAAGACTTGTTTGGTGAAGAGTTGGCCACGCGGTTTATCGATCCACGCCAAGCGCCCACCATCTTTGTCAACGTCAGCAACATGGCATGGTTTGGTGATGGCATGGCAATTGACCAGCATCTGAACGTCTCGCGCATGCGGGCGCTTGAGTTCCAGCGTCCCATGATTCGCGCCACCAACACCGGCGCAACCGTGGTCATTAACCAGCACGGCGTGGTCACGCATCAACTGCCGCGCAGTACCCCGGGCACGCTCTCGGCCACCATCCAAGGGCAAACCCAGATCACGCCCTACGCGCAGTGGGCGGCGCATTTGGGCTTGCAGCCCTTGTGGGCGCTGGCTTGCGCATGGGTCATACTGGCTTTGGTACGCAAAAAGCACCTTGGGTCAGCATCAGCATCTGTCATCGCATGAGCACCACCATGACCAGCGCTAAAGCCACCGCCACAACCGCTGCCCCATCGCCCTGTATCGCCATCTGCCGCATGAATCAAGCAACCGGCCTTTGCACAGGCTGCGGGCGCAGCATTGACGAAATAGCCAACTGGTCTGCCCTGCCCGACAGCGAAAAGTGGCACATTTTGCAGCGCATCGGCATCACCCAAGAGGCCACTCCATCATGAATCAACATCTGCATCACATCGACTTTTACTACGACCCGATCTCGCCCTACGCCTACCTTGCCTTCATGCAACTGCCCAAGGCGCTGGAAGGCCTCAGCTACAGCGTCAGCTACACGCCAATTTTGTTTGCGGGATTGCTCAAAAGCCACGGGCAACTGGGGCCGGCGGAAATCGCACCCAAGCGCGATTGGACGTATCGGCAAGTGCTGTGGCAGGCCAAAACGCTGGGGATTGACTTTCAAATGCCAGCGCATCATCCGTTTAATCCGCTGCCGCTGCTCAGGCTTGCCATTGCCTGCGCACATGCCAACGCTGATGGCAGCCTGAGCACCAATCGCCTCGTGACACAACACATCTTGCGCCACGTGTGGAGCAGCACAGCCGACGGCCTCGCGCAAGATGCATCGGACGCAGCCAGGCTGGCGGCGCTGACCTTGCAGCTTACGCAAAAGCCGCAGCGTGGGCTGAGCGCAGAGCCTAAATTGACCGTTGACGAGATCAAGGCATGCCTCAAAGCCAATACCGACAAGGCTTTGCAGCTAGGATGCTTTGGCGTGCCCACCCTGCGTGCCCTGCGGGCAGGTGCCCCAGATGGACAAGAAAAAAACTTCTGGGGATTAGATGCCCTGCCCATGCTGCGCGACTATTTGCAGGGCAACGCCTGGTTTGATGCGGGCGGCGGCTGGGACAGCGCTGCGGCTATCGGCGCGGGCGTTCAGCGCGCACGCGCCTAAGCGCCGTCCAGCAGCAGCCGAACATCGTGCGCGAGCTTGTCCACGCCCGAGCCATAGCGCGTAAACAACCGTACACGCCCTTGCGGGTCAAACACATAACTGGCTGCGGTGTGATCCATGGTGTAAGTGTGAGCGTTAGCGCCAGCGGTTTTGCTATCCACCCGCTTGTAGTAAATCTTGAACGCCTTGGCCGTGTCCGCTAAAGCTTCGTCAGAGCTTGGGCGCAGCGCCACAAACGAAGTATCAAAATTCTGCACATAAGCCTTGAGCACGGGCGCGGTATCGCGCCTCGGATCAAGCGTAATAAACACCGCTTGCAGCTTAGCGCCGTCACCCGGATGCTGCACCTCTAGCGCCTTCTTAACAGCGGCCACTTCGGCCAATGTGGTGGGGCAGACATCGGGACACTGAGTGAAACCAAAAAACACCACGGTGACCTTGCCCGCAAAATCTTTGATCGTGCGGGTGTTGCCATCGGTGTCGGGCAGCGAGAAATCTTGCGCATAACTCGCCCCCGTAATGTCTACCGAATTGAAGGCTACTTTTTTGTCGGAGCACGCACCTAGGATGAGCGCAAAGCCCAAGCCCATCAATCCAACAACTAAACGGGATACCATTTTTGACATAAAACGCTCATTTCACCCGATGTAATGATCGACCAGCAGCGCGGCAAACAGCACTGACAAGTGGATTAAAGAAAATTTAAACGTGGCGCGAGCAAGTGGCTCGGAGTACGCCCGCCACAGCTTGAATGCGTAGCCGCAGAACGCACCACTCAAGATCACGGCAACCACAAAGTAAAGCCAACCACTCATGCCGATGACTTTGGGCAGCAAGCACGCGGCAAACAAAATAAAGGTGTAGAGCAAGATGTGCAACCGCGTAAACGCATTGCCGTGCGTCACAGGCAACATGGGCAGTCCGGCTTTGGCGTATTCTTCTACGCGGTACAGCGCCAGCGCCCAGAAGTGCGGCGGCGTCCACAAAAAGATGATGAGGAAGAGCACGATCGCTTGGGGGCCAACATCGTTCGCCATGGCTGCCCAGCCCAGCACGGGGGGCATCGCGCCCGAGGCACCGCCAATCACAATGTTTTGTGGTGTGGCGGGCTTCAAGATGACGGTGTAGACGATGGCATAGCCCACAAAGGTTGCCAGCGTCAACCACATGGTCAGGCTATTGGCTTGCCACCACAAAAGCCCAGAACCCACGGCGCACAAGGCCGCCGAGAAGATCAGGGTTTGGGCCTGCGTGATCTCGCCGCTGGCCGTTGGCCGCCACGCGGTGCGGTTCATGCGCGCGTCGATCTTGGCCTCGACGATGCAGTTAAAAGCCGCCGCCGCGCCCGCCACCATCCAGATGCCAAGGCAAGCCCACGCCATCTGTATCCACTGCGCACGGCTGGGCAGTCCGGGCACCGCCAGCAACATGCCCACAAACGCACAAAAGACGATGAGCTGAATCACGCGCGGTTTCATCAGTACATAAAACTGCGCCATGGACTGCCGAAGGTTCGTTATTTGATTCATGCCGCAATTCTCGCTGCTCTCATGGCTGCGCCTAGCTTGATTAAAACCAGCACCATCGCCGCTGCGCCGCCCGTGTGAACAAGCGCCGCTAGCAAAGGCCAGCCCAGCACCACGTTACTGATGCCCGTGATAATTTGCAGCGTGACGGTCGCCATCAACCAGCGCTTGAGTGGGCGCAGCGCCGCATGGTGCTTGAGCTGAAGCATCAATCCCACCACCGCCAGCACCACCACAAGCGCAAACAACCGATGCGTTAAGTGAATGGCGGTGAGCGCAGAAAACGCAATCGCCGCTGCGTCAGCGCTCGTCGAGACCAAGCCCAAGTCACGCCACAGCACAAAGCCCATGCGCCAATCGCTAACGGTTGCAGGCAACCACGCCCCGTTTAAGCAAGTGGGGAACTCGTTACACGCCAGCACCGCGTAGTTGGTGCTGACCCAAGCACCTAAAAACACTTGTAGCCACACAGCGGCAAATGCCGCTGCCCACCAAAGCCTCATTCGCCTGTGGGATGCGGCGTTCATCGTGATGCGGACGGGCTCCAGCTGCGCGGTGAGCAAGGCCAGCAAAATCAGCCCACCCAGCAAGTGCCCTGTGACGATCAAGGGAAACAGCTTCATCGTCACCGTGAAGGCTCCAAACGCGCCTTGCACGCACACCCACAAGAGCGTGACGATAGGCAACGTGAGCTTTTGCTTGAGCTGCACGCTCCAGATCAAGTGCAGGATGATGAGCGCCCCGACCAGCGTCGCAAAATAGCGATGCGCCATCTCAATCCAAGCCTTGGTATGCGTGACAGGCCCCGTGGGCATGGCACTTTGCGCCGCCGCAATATGCGCCGCAGCGCCTATGGGCGTGGCACTGGCGTAGCAGCCCGGCCAGTCGGGGCAGCCCAGTCCCGAGTCGGTCAGGCGCGTAAAAGCGCCAAACACAATTAAGTCAAAGGTGAGGAAAACCAGTAGCACCGCCAGCCTTTGCAAGCGCAGGGGCGTTGCTTGGAAGCGTGCCATCATTTTTTGTGATCCGCCTGAAGGTTGTCACGCCCGGGCGTATCCCAAAAGCTAGCGGCACGTAATAACTTGTTGATGTCGGCTTTGGCTTTGGCAGCCCCCTCCAGCGTGAGTTTTTCGGGAAATCTCATCATGTAGTTGCCCTGCGGGTCAATCAGGTAAAGGCGTGCAGCCAAGGAAGCCTCAGAAACCTTATCCGGCAAGGGCTGCAGCCAAGCGGCCAGTTCAGATTCGCTGATTCTGAGCGCCCAAAAGCCCTGTGCAGCCAGCTGTGGATCGGCAAGGCGTGCATGCAACTTTGGCTCTAGCGGTGCGTTATCCGTGATGAACCACACCCAATCGAGACGATTTTTGTCTTTACCCAACGTCTCGCGTAGCTGGCGCTGCACATACAGGTGATGTTGGCATTGTTCGTCGCACGCACCGCCGGACACACTCACCAGCAACCATTGACCGCGCAGGCTTTGCAGCGGCACCGCCCGGCCATCCAGCGTGGTGCCAGTCATGCTGGGCATGGGGCGCTGCGGCTGTACGAGTTCGCCAAAGCTTTTGATGTTGGTCGGCTTAATCACGTAATACGTGAGGTAGGAGGCCACCACAGGCGCTGCGCAGGCGGCAAGCACCAGTAGCATCTTCCAGCGACCCATGCGGGTGTGGCTGGCATCTAGCGCCGATGCGCCATTGGCAGGCCGGCGGTGCACCGTTAAATCCAGCGGGGAGTCGATCTTATTCATGTTTTTTGATCCATTGAAACCATACGTAGAGCACCAGCACCAGTGCGCACAAGGCGAACCACTGGAAGGCATAGCCATAATTTTTTTCTGCCCCACTGGCGGGCTCATACCAATTGCGCTGCAAGCCTTCGCTAGGCTCGCCTATTTGTTGCACCATCCCTTTATAAGCCTTATCTGGCAGGGCTTTGGCAAAGGCTGACACATCAACAAACTGCACGATGGGGTATTCAGCGTTTGCCTCTGTTGCAAACACAGCTGGCGGTGCAGGATCGGCCACGCGACGCGCCGCAATGACCACATCACCGGCTGGTGTTTGCACCGCTTGCAGATGCTTGCGATCCATGAAGTCACGCGCCATCCAGCCGCGCTCGACCAACACATAATCTTGATCGGAAATAAAAAGCGGCGTGACCACAAAAAAACCTTGCCGCGTGTGCCCGCCTATCGTCATTTGGCGGTTGTCCACATAAACCGTATGCATGCGATCCCATTGACCCGTCAGCTGGCTGGGCTGCGCATGCGCACGTGCTTGGCTATACGTTTCTTTTTGCGCCGCACGATCTAATTGCCACACGCCCAGCCTAGCTGTTACGCCGCACATCAGCAATGCGGATAATGTGATCAACCAAAAACGTGAGTCATAACGGGAACGAATCGACATGGGCTATTTCATTGCTTTATTTTTACTCTTGATTATCGCCAGCCTTGCCGCCGCAGGGTTCTTCATGCTGCGCAAAGCACCAGCCGATGCGCCCGACCCAGCGGCTACCAAGCCCGGCGAAGTCACTACGAGCGTGGTGCACAAGCGCCGCATGGCACAAGCCCTTACGCTGCGCATTGGCCTGTCGGTGGCGCTCTTTGTTTGCGTGCTGATCGCGTGGCAACTGGGCTTTATTCAGCCAACGGGGTTGCCGCTGAAATAGCCGCCGTGAAGTAATACGCTGGAATAAACACGCTGGTATAACGCGCTGGCATCGATGCGTCTTTGACCTGCAAAAAAAGGACACTGCCAAAGTGTCCTTTTTTGCTAGAGTCGCGCCCGGCAGCGCAACATTGCGCTTAAAGCCAGTAAACCAAAATGTACAGGCCCAGCCACACCACGTCCACAAAGTGCCAATACCAAGCAGCGCCTTCAAAACCAAAATGCTTGTCGGCGCTAAAGTGTCCTTTTTGCAAACGCAAGGTAATGAAGAGCAGCATCAACATACCGATGAGCACGTGAAAGCCATGAAAACCGGTCAGCATAAAGAAGGTTGAGCCGTAAGCACCCGAGGCCAGCGTCAGATTCATCTCGTGGTAGGCGTGATAATACTCGTAGCCTTGCACAAAAAGAAACAACAGTCCAAGGGCAACGGTGATCCACATGAACTTAATCGTCTTGACACGGTTGTTGTCGATCAAAGCGTGATGGGCAATGGTCAGCGTCACACCCGAGGTCAGCAGCAGCGCTGTATTGACAGTAGGCAAGGAGTGGCTGATATAGCCCCACAAGCCTGCCAATGTTGAGGCCTTCCAGACCGCATCACTAGCAGCGCCAACAGGTTTCATGGTTTCAAACGCCTCAATGATTCCTGCGGGAGATGCCGTCGCACCATGCTGCAAACTTGGCCACACACCTTTAAAACCGTCCCACAAGATGGCGTTATCCGGGTTGGCCAACATGGGCACGGAGTGGGCGCGCATCCACCACAGAGCCGAGAAGAAGGCACCGAAGAACATGACCTCCGAGAAAATAAACCAGCTCATGCTCCAGCGGAACGACAGATCAATCTTGTGCCCATATTTGCCGGAAATGCTCTCGGCGATTGCATCACTAAACCATTTGAAGAGCACATAGAAAAGGCAACCCAGCCCAATAAACAAAGACCATTTACCCCAACTCACGCCATTGACCCACTGGCCTGCGCCCAAAATCACCCAAAATAGCCCAAACGCCGCCATCGCGGGATGGGGTGAGGGTTCGGGAACAAAGTAATGGGGTGTCGCTGCGTGGCTATTTGAACTCATACATTTCTCCGCTTTTTCAATCAATAACAAATTAAATTTTGACCATCCACTGGACGAACAACATCAGTCCAATGACAAATAAGAAACAAAGGGCAATGCCAACGCCCACCAGATGCAAAGGCGTCAGCGCCGCAATGTCAGCCTGAAAGCTCGCGCCTTTGCGAATACCCAAAAACGACCACAAAACAGCGCGAATCGTTTTAAAAAATTTGACGAGGCTCTTCATACCTTGCCGCCTTTGTCCGTGCTGGCCAATTTGACGCTGGGCAGCTTGCCATTCACCTCAAAGAAGGTGTAGGACAGCGTAATCGTCGTCACATCTTTGGAGATTTTCGGATCAATCACAAAGGCCACTGGCCACGATTTCTTCTCGCCCGCATCCAACGTGTATTGCTGGAAGCAAAAGCACTCCACTTTGTTGAAAAAGGGCATAGCTTGTTGGGGCGCATAACTCGGGATGGCTTGCGCGGCCATCCGGCGGTTTTGTGTGTTTTGAAACTCATACACCACCGTATTTAACTCGCCCGGATGCACTTGCATCGAACGCACGGCAGGTTTGAAATCCCACACGCCGCCTTGACCCCCAAGCCCACCGACCTGCGTGCCGCCGCGCGTATTGGCATCAAACTCAACGGTAATGGTGCGGCTGACATCGACTTGTGTGTTGCGCGGCACTTTAGCCGTTTGACCCGATGCTTCTAACTCGGTTAGCGCCAGCACATTAACGCCTGTCGCCTCGCAAATCGCATAGTAAAGCGGCACCAGCGCATAGCCAAAACCAAACATGGCCACCACAATAACGAGCAGCTTGGCATGCAGCTTCATCGTCCCAACACCGTTATCTTAAAAATAAACCCAAGCGCAAACACCAGCGCCACCGAGGCCAACACCAGACCTAGGCGAACGTTACGTTTAGCTTGCTCTTGCTTGGTCATGTGACACGCGAGGGCGAATTAACCAATCACGCGGTTAGCGTCCGCATTGAGCTTGGGCGGTGTTTCAAACGTGTGGAATGGCGCAGGCGATGCCACCTCCCACTCTAAGCCTTCGGCTGCTTCCCACGGGCGCTGCGGCGCTTTTTCGCCTTTGCCACGCAAGGCGGGCAGTACCACGGCAAAGAAGAAATACACCTGTGCAAGACCAAAAGCAAACGCGCCAATCGTCGCAATTTTGTTGAAGTCAGCAAACTGCGCCGGATAGTCCGCGTAGCGACGCGGCATGCCAGCCAAACCTAAAAAGTGCATGGGGAAGAAGGTGATATTGAACGAGATGAGTGACCACCAAAAATGGATTTTGCCGCGTAGCTCGCTATACATCACGCCCGTCCACTTAGGCAACCAATAGTACGTACCGGCAAACATGGCAAACAACGAGCCCGCCACCAGCACATAGTGAAAATGAGCCACCACGTAGTAGCCGTCTTGCAATTGCAAATCAATCGGTGCCATGGACAAGATCAAACCGGTAAAGCCGCCAATGGTGAACACAAAGATAAAGCCCACGGCAAACAACATGGGAGTCTCAAATGTCATGGAGCCCTTCCACATCGTGGCGACCCAGTTAAACACCTTCACGCCCGTGGGCACAGAGATCAGCATCGTGGCATACATGAAGAAGAGCTGTCCCGTCACAGGCATCCCCGTGCTGTACATGTGGTGCGCCCACACGATGAAGGACAGGATGGCGATCGACGAGGTCGCGTAGACCATCGAGGTGTAGCCGAACAGCTTCTTGCGCGCGAACGCCGGGATGATGGCGCTGACGATGCCGAAGGCCGGCAGGATCATGA
>CAZAIW010000015.1:0-838 GCA_964485285.1 uncultured Burkholderiaceae bacterium
CACTTGCATGGGGTGCAAGGGGTCGAAGGTTCGAATCCTTTCACACCGACCAAAAAATCATCCAACGGCTTCCTGTCTTGATTGACACGAAGCCGTTTTTATTCGGTGCTGTCGAATCGGTATCCCACTCCATAAACAGAAGCAATACAGTCACGTCCAGGGTCTGCGGCTTGCACTTTCTTGCGCAAATTTTTGATGTGCGTGTCGATCGCTCGGTCGCTGATGTCACGCTGGTTGTCGTGTACGCTGGCAAGCAGTTGGTTGCGTGAGAAGACCCGCCCGGGGCGTGCCAGCAAGGTGCGAAACATCATGAACTCAATCCGCGTTAAGGGCAACCATTGTCCTAGCCAACTGATTCTGAAGGATGCGTCCTCGACCACCCAAGGCGTGGGTGACGCTTTCACCCTACCGCTGGCGCGGCGGAGCAGGGCACGCACGCGAGCCACAACTTCACGCGGCGCAAAGGGCTTGCAGACGTAATCGTCAGCGCCAGTATCCAGACCCAGCAGACGATCAAGTTCGTCCACGCGCGCGGTCAGCATCAGGATGGGCACATCACTGAAGGCGCGAACCGCTTTGCACACGCCGATGCCATCCAGACCCGGAAGCATCCAGTCGAGGATGACCACATCGGGGGCTTGCTGCGTGATGTGCTGCACCGCATCGCGCCCATCGTACAGCGGTGTTGCTTGGTAGCCTTCGACGCGCAAGTAGTTGAGCAATAACTCCGATATTTTCCGGTCGTCTTCCACAACGAGCACGTGGCTTGAATGGCTGGTGTTCATGTGGTTGTGTCTCCTACGAGGGGTAGCTCAATGAGGAAGCGAACCCCTCCCAG
>CAZAIW010000015.1:848-20591 GCA_964485285.1 uncultured Burkholderiaceae bacterium
GTGGTCTCGGCGCGGATGGAACCATGGTGAGCCTTGGCGATTTGCTGGCAGATCGCAAGTCCAAGGCCACTGCCACCAGCTTGCCGACCCCGGGCGGGGTCGGCGCGGTACAAGGGTTCAAAAATACGCGACAAATCAAGAGGTGATAGACCGGGCGCGGTGTCTTCAACAGTGATGGTGACGTGTGCTTTGGTGTGATGAATACCCACCAGTACCCGACCCGGCGCATCGGTATAGCGCAGACTGTTGTCCAGCACATTGCCTAGCAATTGCTCGATCCGACGCGCATCCCAGCGCACCCAGATGGCCATCGTCTCGGTGGTGGGCATCTCCGTAGACATCTCGGACGGGGTTTGTAGCGCAAGCGTGAGGCCTTGCTGACTGGCCCGCAGCGAGAAGCGCTGCAAGGTGATCTTAACAAGCAAGGTTGCATCAAGCTCTTCAAAATAGCAAGGTAAAGAGCGCAAGTCTGCCATGGCGAGCAGGTGCAAGTCGTCGACTAAGGCGCTCAGTTGCAGCACCTCTTCGCGCAGCGACTGTAAAGCCTGTGGCGATAGGGGGATGATGCCTTCCATCAACGCATCCAACTCGCCGCGCAGCACCGTCAGCGGCGTGCGTAGCTCGTGCGACATGTCGGCGATCCATTGCCGCCTAGACGCTTCTAGCTTTTGCAGCCCTTCGGCCATGCGGTTGATGTTACGCATGGCATCACCAATCTCATCAGCACGGCGCGTGCTCAGTCGCGTCTCAAACGCGCCTTGCGCAATACGCTCTGTGGCGGCTTGCACCTCCAGCAAAGGGCGTACCCAGTGGCGGGCGAACCACAGGGCACCCAGCAAAGCCGCTACCAGCAAAGCCATGGAGATCACCACGATGCTGCGGTATTGCGAGGTCAAAAACCTTGCCTCCACATCATCTGGAACGGGTTTGAGTTTGACCATTCGCACCATTGCAACTGCCTCGCCTCGCACATAAACAGGCCGCTCCACATAAGCACCTGCATCGGCCGATAGCGTCGACCCTAATAGCGATTGGCCGCTTGGGGCATAGAGTGCGACCCGATCTTTGAAGGCATCAATGCTGTCAATCGGGCGGGGGTGATGAGGCGGTGGGGCAAAGAGTCCATCTTGTTCGGGTGGGTCTGCCATCCAGGGCAACAAAGGTCTGGGTGCAGGAGCACCTTGCGAGCGGCCAAATTCTTTGAGCAGATCAAGCCAATGGACATCTTGCGCTGCCAAAGCATCTAGCCCACCAGCTGCGTCGGCACGTGTGGACACCAAGGTCGCGAATTGCTCTAGTCGCTCCATATCGCGGCTGGCTAAAAAATCGGAAAAGCCATTGCGCAAATTCCAAGCGCTCAGTGCGCCCATACACAGCACCGTTAGCAGTACGGTCGATAACAAAAGAAGGGCTTGGGTATGGACGAGGCGAATGTGCATGAGTGCTCTGGATTGAGCCACCAAATTGTGGAGAGATTGTGAGTATTCCTCCATATTTTCGCCACATTGATTTTTCACAATCGACTCACGGCAGGCAGGTGTTTGCCGACAAGCTTCGAGTCATCCCATGACAGCTCATCCGATGTTTGCTTTGTTCTTTGATCGTGTCATGTATTGAAAGCCCCTATGCATCCTTTTTGTCCCTTCTCTTGCAAGCCCCTCGCGCTTTTTTCAATTGTGATGTCGATAGCAGTTAGCCATTTGGCGTTGGCTCAGCCTGCCCCTGACGATGCTTGGCACGCAAGTGTTGGCATGGGGCTTATCTCGCAGCCCAAGTACCCGGGCAGTAGCGAGACCCGAATGGGCGCGATGCCAGCCTTCAATGTCACCAAAGGACGTTGGCAATTGGGCGCTTTGCCCGGCGCTACGCTGTCGGTGGGTGCGAGCTACACCTTGGTGCAAGATGGCCCATGGCGATTCGCGTTAGGTGCGGGGACCGGCATAGGCAGTCCGCGTACAGCGGGTGCTGGTGCTCAGCCGTCGGGGCTTGGGGACATCAAAGCAACCACACTGGGCACCATCTCCGGCAGCTATACCGAAGGCGCGGTGATCGCATCGACGAGCGTCATCACCGACATAGGTGGCAACCAACAAGGTACGCGCGCCTTATTGGACGTGGCGTTCAAGGCCAATCCTGCGGATAAATGGACATTGACGGTGGGGCCTGGTATCTCTTGGATGGATAGTCAGTACGCGCAGACCTACTATGGGGTAACGGCGGCGCAAAGCGCAAGTTCGGGCAATAGCACGTACAAAGCCTCGGCTGGCATCAACGCCGTGCGGCTGGGGGTGGGCGCTGATTACGAAATCTCGCGCGAGTGGAGCGTAGGTGCCAAACTCAGCGCCGCCAAACTTCAGGGCGATGCCGCGAACAGTCCAGCCGTTGGAAAAGGCACGCAAACCAGCTATGGGATTTTTGCCAATTACCGTTTCTGAAGCAGGTTCCAGTAAGCAATTTTGAAGCGGTGCTGTCCCGCAAGCCTTACTCTGATTGGCTTGTGGGCTGATTGGGTCTGTAAGCCATGTAGGATAAGGCTTTCAGGCAAGGGGGTGGTTGAAAATTGGTGTTTTGAGGGTCGAAATCACAGATTTTTGAGCCGTTCTTCTTCTTGCTGCGCCAGCTTTGCGAGTCTTGATTTTTTGGCCTCGTAAGCGTGCTTGGCCTTATCGGCTAAGGCTTGCGGCCAAGCCGCCCATCCGGTGCGTGTGCCTGATACCTTGTCCAGTTGGATGCAGTCAAGTGGGCATACGGGAATGCACAGTTCGCAGCCCGTGCAATCGGCTTCGATGATGGTGTGCATTTTTTTGTTCGCGCCAATGATCGCGTCCACCGGACAGGCTTTGATGCACAGCGTGCAGCCAATGCACCAGTCTTCGTCAATCCAAGCCACTTGGCGCGGCGCTTCGCGTCCGTGATCAGGGTTGAGCGCGAGCAGCGGCTGACCTGTGATGGCTGCCAACCTCGCGACTCCTTCTTGCCCACCGGGCGGACATTGGTTGATGGCTGCGTCGCCCTTTGCGATCGCGTGTGCGTAGCTGTCGCAGTCTGGATAACCGCAGCGCGTACACTGTGTTTGCGGCAGTGCGCTGCTAATTCGGTCAAGCAGCGCCATGCGTTAAACCGAAGCGATAAAGGCCTTTACCTCGGGGTACACCACTTCGCGCCAGCGCCTACCGCTAAAGATGCCGTAGTGACCAGCACCTTCAATCTCGATGTGCTTCTTTTTGCTTTTGGGTATGCCCGAGCACAGGCCATGCGCGGCTTCGGTTTGACCTTTGCCCGAGATGTCGTCCAACTCGCCTTCAACGGTGAGCAGTTTGGTGGTTTTGATGTCGCTTGGTTTGACGCGCTCGGCTTTGCCTTTGGTATTTTTGACATCCCATGTGCCCTTGACGAGTGAGAAGTCTTGAAAGACGGTCTTGATGGTCTCGAGGTAGTAGTCGGCATCCATGTCGAGCACGGCGTTGTACTCGTCATAGAACTTGCGGTGCGCCTCGGCGCTTGCGCCGTCGCCTTTGATGAGGTCGGAGAAGTAGTCGTAGTGGCTTTTTTTATGTCGGTCAGCATTCATGGCAACAAAGCCTGCGTGCTGCAAAAAGCCGGGGTAGACGCGCCGCCCAGCACCGGGAAAGCTATTGGGCACGGTATAGATGAGGTTGCGCTCAAACCACTCAAAGCCGTTTTTGGTGGCCAGGTTGTTGACCGCGGTCGGTGTTTTGGTGCCATCAATGGGCCCGCCCATCATGGTCATGGTCAGTGGCGTGGTCTCGCCGCGCGAGGCCATCAAGGAGATGGCCGCCATGACCGGAACGGTAGGCTGGCAAACACTGACCACATGGCAGTTGCCGTGTGTTTGTTGCAGGTAGCGGATGAAGTCTTCGACGTAATGCACGTAGTTGTCTAGGTGGAAAGCGCCATCGGCCAGCGGCACGGTGCGGGCGTTTTTCCAGTCGGTGATGTAGACGTTGTGATCTTCCAGCATGGTGCGCACGGTCTCGCGCAGCAGCGTCGCGTAGTGGCCCGATAGGGGCGCGACGATCAATACCACGGGCTGTTTTTGCAGTGTGTGGAGCATTTTTGCGCTGTCGGTCAGGCGCTTGAAGTGGCGCAGCTCACAAAAAGGCTTGTCTTGTACCACCGACTCGAAGACGGCGACTTCTTCGCCATTCACAGGAATGGATTGAATACCAAAGTTTGGCTTTTCGTAGTCTTTGCCAAGGCGGTACAGCAAGTCGTAGCCAGCCGATAAGCGCTGGGTGAGCGGCTGGGTGAGTTGATCCATCAGCGGCAGGCTCAGATAGGGCGCAGCCAGTGGTGTGGGGGGCGCGGCAAATAGTTTGGCGCTGGCGTTGGCAAATTCTGCAAATGGCTCCATGAGGCTGCGCTGAGCTTCGTACAGTTGATAAAGCATGACAAAATCTTTCAGGTATAGTTTCAAAAAATGCTGCACTGCAATATACCATCAAAACCCCTCTCTCCCATCCTATGAAACCCTTAGAAACGCTCACCCCCTCTGTGCGCATGCCCGTTCTGTTTGTGGGGCACGGTAGTCCCATGAATGTGATTCTTGATAACAGCTATCGCCGTGCTTGGCAGGCACTGGGGCAAGATTTATTGACTCGCTACCCAAGGCCGCAGCTCATTTTGTCGGTGTCGGCGCATTGGCTGACCAAGGGGTGGTATCTCACGGCGATGGACAAGCCCAAAACGATTCATGATTTTGGTGGTTTTCCAGCCGAATTGTTTGCTCAGCAATACCCAGCGCCCGGTTTTCCTGCGGCGGCGCGTGCGATCGCGGCGCAGCTGGGCGCGGGCCTGGACGAACACGAGTGGGGCTTAGACCACGGCACATGGGGCGTGCTCAAGCCCATGTTTCCCGCTGCCGATATTCCTGTGGTGCAGCTTAGTTTGGACGGTTATGCCGCGCCGCTTGAGCACTTTGCGATGGGGCAAAAACTGCGAGCCCTCCGGGAGCAAGGTGTGCTGATCTTTGCCAGCGGCAACACGGTTCATAACCTTGGCATGATGGGGCAAGGCGAGCCCTACGATTGGAATGTGCAGTTCGATCAGTTTGTCAAAAAGCACATCGAGGCAGGCACTTGGTCTGAGTTGGCTAAGTTTCAAGACTTAGGGGTGGTCGCCAAAATGGCGCATCCCAGCTACGAACATTATTTGCCACTGCTGCATGCGGCAGGTGCGGCTGACGCGAGCGACAGTGTTCGATGCTTTAACGATGTCTACGAACTCCGCTCGCTGGCGATGCGCTCGGTGGTGTGGGAGACTTCATCACACTAACCTACTTGTAAAATAAACCAACTTGGTTGTGGTTTAGTCACGGTTCATCATGGAAAAAAGCACCCCCCACTGTAAGCTGACCGTTGTTCAGGCGCTGGTCAAGGGTGGTCACGTCAGGGCGACGGCAAGTGCGTTCAGTGGAGCTCGCGAGCTTGGCATCCATGATCTGTCGGGCATGTGCGCCATCATCATGACTTTGACATCTGACAATTTCTACAAGAGCATGACGACTCATGCAGATCACCGGATTTGGCAGGATGTGTACCACGCCAAGACGGTTAGTGGCGACGAGGTGTATCTCAAGTTGACCGTTATTGACGATGTTTTGATTGTTTCATTTAAGGAGCTGTAGCCATGAAATGTCCATGCTGTGGAGCGGCGGAACTGATCCACGATACCCGTGATATGTCTTATATCTATAAGGGTAAAAAGACCACGATCCCAGCAGTGACTGGCGATTTTTGTCCTGCCTGCGGTGAGGTCGTCTTGAATCGCGAACACGGCGACCGTTACAGCGAATGGCTGGGGGCGTTTCAGAGGCAAGTGAATGCCGCTTACGTCGATCCTAGCTACATCGCCAAGGTACGTAAAAAACTTAATCTTGATCAGCGTGAAGCTGCCGACATTTTTGGTGGCGGTGTCAATGCGTTTTCTCGCTACGAGAATGGCAAAACCAAACCTCCTTTGGCTTTGGTTAAGCTGCTCAAGGTGTTGGATCGGCATCCGGATTTTTTGAGCGAAGTCAGAGCCGCGTAGAGCGGCCTCTATGTTTGGATAGACTCAGCCCGCGCGGGCTTGATGCGCCAGCGTGGTGAGCGGCAACTCGCTCACTTCGGCGAGTAATTGAGCCAGCGCATAGCCAGCTGCTTGCAACAGCTGTTTGCCCTTATCGGCCGAGGCGTTTTGCGCATCACCTGCTGCACCGCTTGGGTTGTAGTCTTGCATGAGCCAGCCCAGTTTGGCGCTTTTTCCGTTACCCAAAATGGGATATTTGGTGGCTCTGTCTTGTGCGCTGCTGCTGAAGTTGTGTGCCAGCGTCATGTCCACTAAATCGGGGCGCAAAGCCAGCATCATGGAGGTTTCGATGTCACCGGCGTGCACGCCAAAGCGGTGTTCGTTGGGGCTAAACAAGGCGGCCGCATCCTCGTCCGTGTCTGGGTTGCGCAGCGGGAGGTTGTACCAAGAGGCGTGATAAACGATGAGCTGATGCGCGCTGCGCAGCTCGCGTGCCACCACATCCATTAGCGCCGCGTTGCCACCGTGTGAGTTAAAGATCACCAGTTTTTTAATGCCCGTACGCGCCACCGATGCGCCGATGTCCATCCACAGCGCCATCACGGTTGGCGGCGAGAGCGTGAGCGTGCCAGCAAAGTCTGCGTGCTCGGTGCTGAGCGATATTTTTTGGGTGGGCAAAAACAGCGCGGGCACTGCGTTGTGTGCTGGCGGCTCGCCTGCCCCCGCCCAGCCCATGTGCGCAAGTGCTGCTTTGATGATTCCATCGACGATCAAGGTGTCCACATTCAGCGGAAGATGCGGGCCGTGTTGCTCGGTGGCCGCGACAGGTAGCACCGCAACAAGCTTGTCACTGCTGGGGTCGGCGGCAATACGAGCCATTTGCCGAGTGGTCAAATCGACCCAGAAAGGATAAGGAAATGGTGCCATGCGGTTATATTGTAGAGATGCAGTTGGCATTCCAATTTTTAACCACTCCTTGAAAGGGACACCATGTCAATCGAAAAAGTTATTTATCGTGCTCGGGCAACTTCAACAGGCGGACGCGATGGTCATGCCGTATCGGACAACGGAGCGCTCAATGTCAAATTGGGCGTGCCCAAAGAGATGGGCGGTGCGGGTGATGCCAATGGCGCTGTGACCAACCCAGAACAATTGTTTGCCGCAGGCTATAGCGCGTGCTTTATGGGCGCGATGAAGTTTGTGGCGGGGCAAGCCAAGGTGACCTTGCCTGCTGATGCCAAGATTGAGGGCGTAGTGGGCATTGGACAAATCCCAAATGGCTTTGGCATTGAGGTCGCACTCAACATCAGCCTGCCGGGCATGGACCCGGTGGTGGCACAGGGCATCATCGATAAAGCGCATGTTGTCTGCCCATACTCCAACGCCACACGCGGCAATATCGACGTGACGCTGACTTTGGTGTGACCCGCTAAGGCTGAAGGACTGAAGGACATAGCATGAAGATCAGCATCGTTGGCGCAGGTGCCATAGGCGGTTTTTTGGGCGCGAAGTTGGCTGCTACGGGCGAACACCAGGTCTCGGCACTGGCACGCGGTGCAACGCTTGCGGCGCTCAAGGCGCACGGCTGGCGACTGAGCACGGCAGCAGGCTTGCTGCAAGCGCCGGTCGATCAGGCGAGCAGCGATGCGGCTGATTTAGGCGCGCAAGATGTGGTGGTGATTGCGGTCAAGTCACAGTCGCTGGCTAGCGTTGCTTCAACGCTGGCACCGCTGGTGGGCGAGCACACGCTCATCGTGCCTGCCATGAATGGTGTTCCGTGGTGGTTTATGGATGATTTTGAGCAGGCAGGTATCCCGCAGGCCAATACCAACAAGACTTTGCAGGCCATCGATCCTGTAGGCCTTATTGCGCAAGGCTTGCCCAAGAGGCAGGTGTTGGGCTGTGTGGTGCACGCCAGTACCTCGTGCCCGGAACCCGGCTGGGTGCAGCACAAGATGGGGCAAGGTTTGATTGTGGGAGAGCCATCGGGCGGTTCGTCTCAGCGCGTTGCTCAGCTGGTTGATGTGCTGTCTCGGGCAGGGTTTGATGCGACACCATCGGCCAACATCCGCCACGATATTTGGTACAAGTTGTGGGGCAACTTGAGCACCAACCCGATCACGGCGATGACTGGGGTGACCGTGGACAAAGTGCTGGCTGACCCTTTGGTGCGTGCGTTTTGCACGTCGCTGATGGAGGAGGCGCGTCGCGTCGGGGCGCGTATTGGTTGCCGCATTGATCAAACGCCAGAAGATCGCCACGCCATCACCGAGAAACTGGGCGCGTTTAAAACCTCCATGCTGCAAGACGTTGAGGCGGGACGAAACATTGAGCTTGATGCCATTGTGGGCAGCGTGCACGACATCGCGCGGCGAGTGGGCGAGCCTACGCCTCATATCGACACGCTGTTAGGTTTGACGCGCCTGTTTGCCGGGGCTAAAGGACTCTACCCTTGATGACGACGGCTGAACTTTTATCCTCTTTGCAAGCGGCTTACAGCGGCCCCTTGTTAACCGACGAGGCTTCGATGCAGCCTTACTTGCTTGACTGGCGCAAACGCAAGCAGGGAGCGGCGTTGGCGGTTGCCCAGCCTGATTCGGCGCAGGCGGTGGCTGAGCTTGTGCGCTGGTGCGCTGCGCATGGTGTGGCGGTGGTGCCGCAAGGTGGTAACACGGGACTCTCGGGCGGCGCTACGCCCGAGCCACGCGAGCTGGCCAAGCGTGCGGCGGTGGTGATCTCGCTTAGGCGCATGAATCGCATTCGCGCCATCGACCCTGTCAACAACACCATGACTGTGGAGGCTGGTTGCTTGTTGCATAGCGTGCAAGAAGCCGCTGCCGAGGCGGGGCGGCTTTTCCCGCTCTCTCTTGCGTCCGAGGGTTCTTGCACTTTGGGGGGCAACTTATCGACCAATGCGGGCGGCGTAAACGTGCTGCGCTACGGCAACGCGCGGGAGTTGTGTTTAGGGCTTGAAGTCGTGACCGCGCAGGGCGACGTGTGGGACGGGCTGCGTGGCCTGCGCAAGGACAACACGGGCTACGACTTGCGTGATCTGTTTATTGGTGCGGAGGGGACGCTGGGCATCATCACCGCAGCGGTCATCAAGCTGCATCCCCTGCCTGTCTCGCGTCAGGTGGCGTGGGTCAGTGTTGCGTCGCCCGAGGTCGCTTTGCAATTGCTGCAACTGGCGCAAGCGCAACTAGGGGCAGCGCTGACCGCGTTTGAGCTGGTCAGCGAGATCGCGCACGGCCTTGTGCTCGCGCACATGCCAAACGCCCGTAGGCCGCTGGCAACTGTCGCGCCTTGGTATGTGCTCCTAGAGGTTGTCGGCTACAAAGACGATGCGTCGTGCAGCGCTGCTTTGCAAGCCTTGCTGGAGCAGGCTTTGGAGGCATCGCTGGTCACCGATGCGGCGGTCTCATCATCCACCGCGCAATATCAAGCCCTGTGGGCGCTGCGCGAGGATATTTCTGAGGCGCAAGCCACTGAAGGTAAAAACATCAAGCACGATATTGCCGTGCCCGTCTCGCAGATCGCCAACTTTGTGCGGGAGACGCATGCGCTGGTTGCAAGCGCATTTCCAGCAGTTCGCATGGTCACGTTTGGGCACTTGGGCGATGGCAATTTGCACTACAACATCTCGCCGTCGCCGGGGCAAGATCATGATGCATTTTTGAAACATCAAGATGCTATCAACCGGATCGTGCACGACAGCGTGGCACGTTTTAATGGTTCGATTTCTGCTGAGCACGGTCTTGGCACGCTGCGGCGCGACGAGGCTGCGCGTTACAAATCTAGTGTCGAGCTCGCGCTGATGCGTACCATCAAGCGTGCGCTGGACCCTCTAGGGTTGATGAATCCCGATAAGGTCTTAGCTGATAAGGCTTTAACGCCGTTTTGAGTGCCCACATGAGGGGCTATCAGGGTTAATCGGTAGGGAACGAGGAGGGCGCAGGCTCCATAATAAATACTTCACTCATTTAAGTATTTGCCATGATCCCTAGCCTCTCTGAAATCTCTGTTGCCTATCAAGACGACATCGCCATCGTTCGTTTAATGCGCAGTCAAAAGCGCAATGCACTCTCCGATGGTTTGATGGCCGCGCTGGAGATCACGTTCAACGAACTGCCATCAACTGTCAAAGCGGTGGTCTTAGATGGCGATGGCGAGCATTTTTGCGCGGGTCTTGATCTATCCGAAATTAAGGAGCGCGATGCCGTGCAGGGTGTACACCATTCGCGGTCGTGGCACCGAATTTTGACGGGCATTGAATTTGGGCGTGTGCCCGTTGTTGCGGCGCTGCACGGCGCGGTGGTGGGCGGAGGCTTAGAGCTGGCCACGGCTTGTCATATCCGCGTGATGGACGAGACCACTTTTTATGCCTTGCCCGAAGGCTCACGCGGCATCTTTGTGGGCGGCGGTGGTTCGGTGCGGGTGCCCAAGCTGATTGGGGCGCACCGGATGCTGGACATGATGCTCACAGGGCGCGTCTACAAAGGGTCAGACTGTGTGGCGCTTGGGTTTGCGCAGTACTTTCAAGAGCGCGGTGTCGATGGGCAAGGCGCTTTGACTAAAGCCATTGAGCTGGCAGGCCGCATCGCCAAAAATGAACCCATGACCAATTACGCTTTGATGCATGGCTTGCCGCGCATTGCCGAGCAGCCCGCCGATCATGGCTTTTTTACGGAAGCACTGCTGGCATCGGTGGCGCAGTCCGCACCTGAGGCTAAGGCTCGCATCAAAGCATTTTTGGAGCATGGCCGGGACAAGGTGAAAGCATGAGTCAAGTCGCAGCACCGATCTACCGAGAATTTAAGTTTGGCATCACGCGCGGCGAGCTGACTCAAGGCGAGGGTGGTGTGCAGTATTTGCGTTCCATCCCTTTGGGTGACTATGCCAAACGCATCACGGATCGCTTCATCGAGCACGCGCAGCTGCATCCCGAAAAAACCTTTATGGCGCAGCGCATCAAGCAGCCTGATGGCATGCTGGGCGCTTGGCGGCATCTCACTTGGGGCGATGCTTTGCAAGGAGCGCGGCATATTGCGCAGGGGCTGATCAACCAACGGCTATCAGCCGAGCGTCCCGTGATCATCTTGAGTGAGAACGATTTAGAGCATGCCCAACTGATTCTGGGTTGTATCTACGCGGGGGTGCCGTATTCGTCGGTTTCGCCGGCTTATTCACTGATCAGCCAAGACTTTGAAAAGCTGCGTCATGTGGTGAACACGCTGACACCTGGGCTTGTCTTTGCGGCCAGCAAAGCTCGGTACGCCAAGGCTATTGATGCGGTTATCGCCAAAGATGTTCGTGTCATCTATACAGACGATGGGTATGAGCAGTTACTGGCGACACCCATCACCACTGCCGTTGATGCCGCTATGCAGGCCACAAACGGTGACACGATTGTTAAATTTTTGTTTACCAGTGGTTCGACCAAGCTGCCCAAAGCTGTGATCAACACGCAACGCATGTGGTGTGCCAATCAAGAGCAGATGCGCACCTCCATGCCAGCGTTAGCTCAGGGTTGGCATACGCTGGTGGATTGGTTGCCTTGGAACCATACCTTTGCGGGCAACCATAATTTTGGTCTCATCATGTACAACGGCGGAACCATCTACATTGATGAAGGCAAACCCACGCCTGCCTTGATTGGTGAGACGCTGCGCAACCTGCGCGAAATTTCCCCCACGATTTATTTGAATGTGCCAACCGGTTTTGAGTACATCGCGCAGGCCATGAAGGTGGACGACGATAACGGGCGCTTGCTGCGCAAAACGCTGCTGGATCGGGTGCACATGTTTTTCTACGCCGGAGCTGCGCTTGCGCAGCCGATTTGGGATAGTTTGTTTGAAAGTCAAGAGCGCGAGATCGGCAAGCGCATTGTGATGACCACAGGTCTTGGCATGACGGAGTCTTCTCCGTTTGCTTTGTTTGTTACCAGTGTGAATGTGAAGGCGGGATATTTAGGCTTACCGACGGCGGGCATGACGCTCAAGTTGGTGCCTATGAATGGCAAAGTCGAAGTGCGCTACAAAGGCGATAACGTCACGCCCGGCTATTGGCGCCATCCACAAGCCACGCAAGAGGCGTTTGATGAAGAGGGTTACTTCTGTACAGGCGACGCGGTGAAGTGGATTGACGAGCGTGATATTCATCAAGGACTGCGTTTTGATGGACGTATTGCCGAAGACTTTAAGCTGGCAACGGGCACGTTTGTGAGTGTTGGCCCCCTGAGGTCAAAAATCATTGCGGCCGGTGCGCCCTACGTGCAAGACGCGGTGATCACGGGTCTTAACCTGAACGAAGTGGGGGCGATGATTTTCCCGCTACCAGCAGCAAAAACCTTGGCACCAGAGGCGCTCCAAGAGCACTTTCAAAACATGATGAATGAACTTGCTAAAACCGCCACGGGCAGCGCCAGCCGAGTTGCGCGCATGCTGGTACTGATGGAGCCCCCCTCCATTGATCGCGGTGAAGTGACCGACAAAGGCTCTATCAACCAACGCGCCGTTCTGACGCATCGTGCGGCTTTGGTAGAGGCGCTGCATGCCGATACGGTGCAGGGCATTATCAAACCACGGCACTAAGACGTTTTCATTTTTTATCAACAAGGAGTTTTTATATGGTATCCCTATCTACTTTCAATCGACGCAACGTGTTGCAACTGGGCGGTGCGCTTTCGGCATCGGCGGTGATGAGCCAGTTTGCGGTATTGGCACAAAACGCTATGCCGTTTGACCAAGTGAAGGTGCTGTATGGCTTTCCACCAGGAAGCGCAGGCGACATTTGTGCGCGTCGCGTCGCGGAAAGATTTGGTGATACGCCCAGCTATACCAAGGGCGGTGGCATTGTCGATAGCAAACCCGGCGCGGGTGGTCAAATTGCGCTGAACTTGCTCAAGTCTGCGCCTGCCGATGGTTCGGTGCTGGCGATGACACCGTTTTCGGCTATTTCGCTCTACCCCCACATCTTTAAAAACTTGCAATACAAACCCTTTGATGATTTCACCCCTGTGGGCACGAGTTCCATGATTCATCATGGACTGGCCGTGGGGCCTATGGTGCCAGCGTCGGTCACTGATGTGAAGGGGTTTTTGGCGTGGGCCAAGGCTAATCCTGCACAAGCTAGTTTTGGCTCACCCGCAGCAGGCTCCACGCCGCACTTTATTGGCGCACTCTTGGGCATCATTAACAACGTGGACTTGAAGCATGTGCCGTACCGTGGCTCTGTGCCTGGCGTGACGGATGTGGTGGGCGGACAAATTGCCTGCATGGTGACACCGCATGGGGACTTTATTGCCAACCATAAGGCGGGCAAGATGCGCATCATTGCAACGTCCGGTAAAAAGCGCTCGCCGTTTGTTCCCGAAGTGGCAACTTTTGCAGAGCAAGGTTTTCCTGAGTTGACGGTGGAGGAGTGGTTTGGTTTTTATGCGCCCAAGCAGACACCCGTGAAAGCCGTGAATGCGGCCAATAAAGCGATCAATGCGGCACTCAAAGACAAGAGTGTGCAAGATTCATTCAAGGTGGTGGGCTTGATTCCTTATGGCGGGACTCCGGCGGAGCAAGCCAAGAGCGCCTTGGTTGAGTATGACCGCTGGGGCCCGATCATCCACCGGATTGGCTTTTCGGTTGATTCCTAGACTTTTACGTTAGCCTCCCCAAAGTGCTCATGCATTGGGGGAGTTCGCACGTTATTTGCCCCAACTGTCTTTGAGGCCTACCGCATAGTTAAACACCAACTTGTCAGCGGCGTGATCAACTCTGTCTGCGCAAAAATAACCGTGTCGTTCAAACTGAAATTTATCGTCAGCTTGTGCGCTCGCCAGCGATGGCTCAACCTTCGCAGTTACCACTTTTAAGCTGTTGGGGTTGATGCTGGACAAAAAGTCTTTGCCGCCGGCATCTGGGTATTCATCGGTAAACAATCGGTCATAAAGGCGTATTTCAGCATCTAGGGCATCAGCTGCTGCGACCCACGTCATCACACCTTTGACCTTGTAGTTGCCGCTGGTGGGTGAACCGCTCTTGCTGTCCTCAAAGTAGGTGGCTTGTACCTCGGTCACTTTGCCAGAGGCATCGGTTGTGTAGCCCGTGCATTCAACCACGTAGCCGTATTTCAATCGAACCTTATTGCCAACATAGAGGCGGTGGTAGCCTTTTTCTGGCTCGATTTGAAAGTCGCTGGCATCTATCCATAGTTGCTGACCAAATACAAAGTGACGTCGTCCTAGCGCTTCGTGGTGCGGGTGCACGGGTGCAGAGCAAGGTTCTAGGTGATCGCTTGGGAAGTTGGTGATGACGAGTTTGATGGGGTCAAGTACCGCCATCGCTCGCGCTACGCTTGCGTCGAGTGTCTCGCGTAGGCAGCCTTCTAGTGTGGCGTAATCGATCCAGCTATCCGCTTTGGTCACGCCGATACGCTCACAAAAAAGTTGCAGCGCTTCAGGCGTATAACCACGGCGGCGTAGACCCACAAGGGTGGGCATACGCGGGTCATCCCAGCCGCTCACGACCTTGTCGCCTACGAGCTGTGCGAGCTTTCGTTTGCTTGTCACGACATACGATAAGTTCAGGCGGGCAAACTCGTATTGGTGCGGCAGGTGGGTTGCTTGCTCGGTGTCAGGCTTGAACATGCCAAGCCTCGCTAAGTTGTGTAAGAGCCAGTCATAAAAAGGGCGTTGGTCTTCAAATTCCAGCGTGCAGATGCTATGGCTGATGCCTTCAATCGCGTCTTCAATCGGATGGGCAAAGGTGTACATGGGGTAGATGCACCATGTGTCGCCCGTATGGTGGTGTGTGGCTCGGCGGATACGGTACAGCGCTGGATCGCGCATATTGATGTTGGCGTGTGCCATATCAATCTTGGCGCGTAGCACCGCAGCGCCGTCTGGTAGCTTGCCATCCTTCATGTCGGCAAAGCGTGCGAGGTTTTCGGCGATGGTGCGGTTGCGATAAGGGCTGTTGGTACCAGACTTGTTAAAGTCGCCGCGATGGCTGCGCATCTCTTCGGCTGATTGCTCATCAACGTAAGCAAGTCCTGCTTGAATGAGCAGGACGGCGGCTTGGTGCATCTTGTCAAAGTAATCGCTCGCCAAGTAAAGATGGGACTCCCAATCAAACCCGAGCCAATGCACGGCATCCACAATTGCATCGACAAACTCTTGGCTTTCGCGTTCGGGGTTGGTGTCGTCAAAGCGTAGGTGACACACGCCACCGTAGTCACGTGCCAAGCCAAAATTGAGGCAAATGCTTTTGGCGTGACCAATATGCAAGTAGCCGTTCGGCTCGGGGGGGAAGCGCGTGACGACACGCTGGATAAGACCATTTTTCAGGTCGCGCTCGATGATCTGACGCAAAAAATGACTGGGCTTGGCTGTATCGGAGGATGAGGTTGTGGGTGAAGTCATCCCTTGATTTTAAGTGGCTGAGTCGCCACGGCTCGGATGCGATCAGTGCGAGTGCCTAGATTTGCGTCCACCGCTGCCGCTATGCGCACCAAAGCCGTGTGAGCCGTTGCCGCCATTGCCGCCTAGATTGTTGGCGTTGCCCTTGGCATAGCTTGGGAATTTGAGCGAGCTCACGAGGGCTTTGAAACGTCCTTCCCACATTTTGTCCATGGCCTCAATCACGGGGGTCATTTCTTCTTTTTCAAAATGACGCTCCATGAGCATCGTTACGTCACGCACGAGTAGATCGCGCTGAACTTGCATGATGGCGGCGGGCGTGGGGCCGACAAAGAGGACAAAAAAGTCATCACGAGAATCATCTTCTTCATCATCGCTGCCATCGGTTGCGTCGCTGGACTCGTCCCAATCTTCGTCGTCAAATTCGAGGTCGTAAAAGCTGACTTCTAGCGCGGCACCTTCACGCGCGATGTCGTTCAGTCCCATCACGAGTTCATCGAGTGTTTCGCGAAAGTCCAGGTCACCCGCCACGCTCCAGCAAAAATGCAAAACGTGGTCGGGTTCGGTAAATTGGATGCCGGGTTCTTCGTCGTACAGACTTGCACCACCTTGCGCTGCGTAGTGGCGTTTGGTGTAGGCGATTAAGGGTGCGAGTGCCACTTCGATGTCGCGTGGCTTAACCCCTTGACGGATGGGCACATCGCCATGAATGTGCATTTCGAGTGGCTGATGATGGTCTTGCATGATGGACAGCGCCTCTCGTCAAAAATAAAAATCAAATGGTGCCTGAGACCGGAATCGAACCGGTACGCCCGCTATGAACGAAGCGGCGGATTTTAAGTCCGCTGTGTCTACCAATTTCACCACTCAGGCACGCCAGCTATTTTAGTCGTTCGTCACCCAGGTTAGCGGCCACGCGCCAGATAAATAGTTTTGCAACCAAAGCGCACACGTCAATGTTTTGGAGTCGGTGATCGAACCATCTTGACTCCAAGCGAGCACCTGACGGGGGCTGGCTGTTAGCACGTCCAAAAATTCACCCTCATCTAATTGACGCTTGCCGGGTTGAAGGTCTTTAGCAAAGTAGATGTGGATGACTTCGTTCGTATAGGCGATGGCGATGTGCATCTGCCCAGCATACGCCCACTGCTTGGCGCTGTAACCTGTCTCTTCGAGCAATTCGCGCTGACCACATGCCAACGTAGATTCGCCCGCTTCAAGTTTGCCTGCTGGAAACTCAATGAAGACACGGCTTAAGGGGTAGCGATACTGGCGCTCTAGCAGCACATCACCGTTATCAAGCAGTGGAATAACCACCACGGCACCGGGGTGGATGATGTGTTCACGTATCGTGGTTTTTCCGTTGGGTAAGCGTACCGTATCGTGCAATACACGCAGGAAGCTTCCTTGGTAGGCTAGCGTGCTCTCGACGGTGGTCTCCATCAGATGCGGCGCACGGGAGGTTGGTGCTGTGCTCATACGCGGCGAAGCAAATAGCGGTAGATAAAGCCGGGGAAGGCAAAGGTGATGAACAGCGCAAATGTGATCGCGTAAAACTCCCATCCTTGCCCGGTTGTTTTTCCGATGTGGGACTCCATGGCGAAACTCACGCCTCCGACCACAACATAAGCTAAAAGTAACAAAACCAAGCGCCACACCAATGGAAGCGGATGTCCTCTGACTTGCGCAATCGCAAATGGCAGATTAGCGCCCACCAAGGCAAGCCCAATGACCAGATAGACGGCGCTACTTATGTTCACTTAATTCTTGAGTGTTGCCGTGATTGCACTGAGGCACACATCCATCAGACCGCTGGGCAATAAACCGAGCAAGAACAGGAGGAGGGCATTGAAGCCCAGAACCACGCTGACATCTTTACGTGGGTGAATGCTGGCTGTTTGTGTGGGGCTATCAAAGTACATCACTTTAACCACGCGCAGGTAGTAAAAGGCACCGATCAAAGACATCATGACGGCAAAAATGGCCATGCCGATCAGGACGGAATTGGCTGTCGCAATTAAGGATTGAAGCACAGAGAGTTTGGCGTAGAAGCCCACAAACGGAGGTATACCCGCCAATGAAAATAGACAAATGGCCATGATGCCCGCGTACAGTGGGCTACGCTGATTGAGACCAGCTAGATCGCTGATGTTCTCGCTTTCAAAATCATGACGCGATAGCAGCAGGATCACACCAAATGTGGCAAGGGTTGTGAGTACGTACGTTGTGATGTAGAACATCGAAGCGCTATAAGCGTTTGCCGCACCGGCTACATTTTTGCCCACCACGCCTGACATCAAGCCTAACAAAACAAAACCCATTTGTGCAATGGTTGAAAAGGCCAACATCCGCTTAAGGTTGGTTTGTGCAATGGCGGCCAAATTGCCGATTAAGAGCGAGGCGATGGACAAAAACATCAGCATCTGTTGCCAGTCGATGGCCAGTGGCAAGAGACCTTCCACGAGCAAGCGCATCACAATCGCAAAAGCCGCCAACTTAGGTGCTCCGCCAATCATGAGCGTGATGGCTGTGGGTGCGCCGTGGTAGACATCGGGAACCCACATATGGAAAGGCACCACGCCCAGTTTGAAGGCCAGTCCTGCGACGACAAAGACGAGACCAAAGATGAGCAGCTGATGCTCAAGGTGTCCGGTTGCAATGTTTTTGGCGATGGCGCTGAGTTCCAGCGAACCCGTGGCACCGTAAATCATGGATAGACCATAGAGCAAAAAGCCACTGGCCAAGGCCCCGAGTACAAAGTATTTCATAGCGGCTTCAGAGGCTTGGGCATTGTCGCGACGCAGTGCGACGAGCGCATAGCTAGAGAGCGTGAGTAGCTCTAATCCCAAATAAATCACGAGCAAATGATTGCCGTCAATCATGACGTACATGCCTAGCAGGGCAAAGAGGGAGAGTGTAAAAAATTCACCACCGACACCATCGCGTGTCGCTTGTGAGCCAAGCATTCCACGAGCCTGTGCATAGGGGCGACCGTAGACGAGTGTGACGGCGGTGGCTAGCGTGGCAAAGCATTTGAGCCAGTTGCCCATAGGGTCACTCACGACCATGCGTTCAAAGCCATAGAGCGTGCCACTGCCCGCAGCATGAACCAGTGACAGGGCAAGCAAGCCCAAGGTGATGAGACTTAGCACATAAGTGGTTTGGCGGTTGGCGGATTTGACACCCAAGTCCACCAGCGCAATCACGCAGATGGCAATGAGCAAAGTAATCTCTGGCGAGATGGCGATCCAACTGAATGTATCAATCATGTTCAGGACTTAAAGTTTGGGTTATTTCAATTTACTGATGGCGATGTGCTTGAGCAAATCGGCGACCGATGTATCCATGATTTGTGTGTACGTCAGTGGATAAATACCCATGTACAGCACGGTTGCTGCCAACAAACTCATGATAAAAAATTCGCGGCCATTGATGTCGGACAAAGCCTTCACGTGCTCGTTAGCGATGGGACCAAGGTAAACACGTTTGAACATCCATAGCGTATAAGCAGCGCCAAAAATCAAAGCCGTGGCCGCAGCCATACCGACCCAGAAGTTGACCTTGACGCTAGCGAGGATAACCATCCACTCGCCAACGAAGCCGGCTGTTGCAGGCAACCCGCAGTTAGCCATAGCAAAGAGTAGGGCAAAGGCTGTGAACTTAGGCATGGTGTGGATGACACCGCCGTAGTCTGCGATCTGGCGTGAATGCATGCGGTCGTACAGCACGCCAATGCCAAGGAACATGGCACTTGATACAAAACCGTGTGCAATCATTTGGACAATGCCGCCAGCCATTCCAAGGTCATTAAAAAGAAAGAAGCCCAGCGTGACAAAGCCCATGTGTGCAACGGAGGAGTAAGCCACCAATTTCTTCATGTCTTGTTGCACCATGGCGACCAAGCCGACATAAATAACCGCGATCAGTGACAGCGTTACCACCAACCATGCCCACTCATGCGCCGCATCGGGTGCGATGGGCATGGAGAAACGCAGAAAACCATAGGCACCTAATTTCAGCATGATCGCAGCTAGGACGGCTGATCCGCCCGTGGGCGCTTCAACGTGAACGTCAGGCAGCCACGTGTGGACGGGCCACATCGGAACCTTAACGGCAAACGCCGCAAAGAAGGCAAAGAAGATCAGAGTTTGCTCTTTGAGCGTGAGCGGTAACTTGTGCCACGTCACAATATCAAAGCTGTTGCCTGCGGCGTTGTAGAGATAAATCAACGCAATGAGCGTGAGCAAAGAGCCAAGGAGCGTGTAGAGGAAAAACTTAAACGCCGCGTAAATTTTGTTTTGTCC
>CAZAIW010000016.1:0-9991 GCA_964485285.1 uncultured Burkholderiaceae bacterium
GCCATGGCGATGTCACTGGTAATGAGCTCGCCCGCAATCGGGATGACCACCGTGTGGCGTAGCGCTCCGCCGGTGTAGATGGTGACATCGGTCGTGCCAGCACCAATGTCCACCATGGCCACGCCCAGCTCGCGCTCGTCGTCGGTGAGCGTGGCAAGGCTAGAGGCCACGGCGTTGAGCATCAAGTGCTCCACCTCAAGGCCGCAGCGGCGCACGCACTTGATGATGTTTTCGGCGGCGCTTTGCGCACCTGTCACGATGTGGATATTGGCCTCTAGCCGAATGCCACTCATGCCAATGGGTTCGCGCACATCTTGGCCATCGATGATGAACTCTTGCGCCTCCACCAGCAGCAAACGTTGATCGCTGGGAATGTTGATGGCGCGCGCCGTCTCCATCACCCTGGCCACATCCAGCTTGGTGACCTCTTTGTCTTTAACGGCGACCATGCCCTTGCTGTTCATGCCGCGTATGTGGCTGCCGGTGATGCCCGTGTAGACACGGGAGATTTTGCAGTCCGCCATAAACTCGGCTTCGCGCAGCGCTTGGCTGATGCTTTGCACCATGGCATCAATGTTGACCACCACGCCGCGCTTCATGCCTTGCGTAGGGGCAAAACCAATGCCTGCCAATTGCAGATCACCGCTGGCGGTGATTTCGGCAACGGCCACCATGACTTTGCTGGTGCCAATATCCAGACCAACGACTAAATCTTTGTATTCTTTTGCCATGGTGTTTCCTTCAATTTCCTTGTTTGGTGGTAACGCCGGCTAAGCGCATGGCAAAGCCATTGGGGTAACGCAAGTCCAAGCTTTGCAGTGCGTGGGCGCTGTAGGTGGGCGAGAGGCTGGGCGCTGCGCCCAGCCAGCGCTCCACACGCTCCATCACTTGGGCAGCGGAGCCTGCGCCCAGTTCAAGTGCTGCGCCGCTGGCCAGGCGACCACGCCACAAGCCTTGCTGGGTCAGCGTTAGCGAGGTCAGCTTGGCGTGCTCGGGCGTGGTTTGCAAACGTGCGCTTAACTGCTGATAAAGCCCCAGCACCTGCGTGGCAGCGGGGTTGGGACCTGATAACAAGGGGAGATGGTCGGTATCGAGCTGTCCGCCCGAAGCTTCAAAAATATCGCCTTGCGGTGTCAGCAACGTCTCTAAGTTGGTGTCGTCGCGGCGCTCGCCGCTGCTCTCGTTGCCAAGCGAGTCCTCAGCTAGCGTCTGTGGCAGCGTTGGCAGCGCAGTCAGCGCCACCCAGCGTGCGACGGGCGTATGCGCGGTCAGCGTGACGGCTAGGCTGTTTGGAAACACGCGCCGCACGGTGGCGGTATGCACCCAAGGCAGTGCCTCAAAGCGAGCTTGCAAGGCACGCAAGTCGATATTGAAAAAGTGTCCCGTTAAGGTGGGCAACACGTTGGCCCGCAGCGTATGGGCGTTATGGAATTGCACGTCATAGCTTGACTCGCCGCGCACGGTCATGGTGTTAATCGCAAACATGGGCAGCCGCATCACTTGGCGCAGCGCCACGGTCAGTGCCATGAGCGCCAGCAGCGCCAGCAAAGCCAAGGTGGCGCGGCGCAGCCAGACGACCTCGCGCGGCAGCTCGGGGGCTTGCTGGCTAGTGGGGACGTAGGGCTGGCGGATGTGAATCATGGGCGAGCCACTTTCGCGCGATCTAAGCGAGCGCCGCGCACAACGTGCAAGCACAACTGCTCAAAAGATAGTCCAATCGCCCCGGCGGCCATCGGCACCAGCGAGTGACTGGTCATGCCGGGACTGGTGTTGATTTCCAGCAAATAGGGCGCACGGGTTTGCGCATCAATCATCACATCGGCGCGTGCCCAGCCACGGCAACCCAGCGCTGCAAAGGCTTGCAGAACAAGGCTTTGGATGTGCTCTTCCTCAGCCTTGGCAAGGCCCGACGGTATGTGGTAAGTCACTGCGTCGGTGTAGTATTTATTTTGGAAATCGTAGTCACCATCCGGCGCGGCAATGCGAATCAGCGGCAAGGCTTGTAGCTGCCCCTGCATCTCTAAGACGGCGCAGGTCACCTCATCGCCCTTAATCCAGGCCTCGCACAGGGCTTGTCCATCGAGCTGAGACGCGGCGGCAAAAGCTGCATCGCACTGCGAGGGATGACTCACCCGTGTCAGGCCAAGGCTAGAGCCTTCCAGCGCGGGCTTGACGATCATCTGGTGCCCGCTGGCTTGAAACGCTTCAAACGCGGCGCGCACATCGCTGGCTTGGTGCGCCAAAGACCATGCGGGCGTGGGCAGCCCATACGACTGCCAGATGCGTTTGGTCATGCGCTTGTCGATGGCGATGCTCGAGGCCATCACGCCTGATCCGGTGTAGGGGATGCCCAGCAACTCCAGCGCACCTTGCACGGTGCCGTCCTCGCCATATGTGCCGTGCAGCGCAATATAGGCGGCGGTAAAGCCCTCGGTTTTTAGCTCACCAATGTTGCGCTGCGCGGGGTCAAACGCCTGCGCATCGATGCCGGCCTTTTGCAAAGCAGCTAAAACGGCTCGCCCGGACATAAGCGAGACTTCGCGCTCGGCCGAAGCGCCACCAAACAGCACGGCGACTTTGTGCAAGAGATTGTTCATGGCTGTGCCTCCCCTAGCTTGATGACTTGAGCGCAGACAGCCCCGATGGAGCCTGCGCCCATGCACAGCACCACATCACCGCGCTTGGCAAAGTTTTTTATCAGCGCGGCCATCTCGCTGATCTGCGGAACGAACACCGCTTCTAAATGGCTAGCAGCCACGCGCAGCGCGTGCATCAGGGCGCGGCCGTCGGCTCCTGCGATGGGCGACTCGCCTGCGGCATACACCTCGGCCAGCAGCACAGCGTCCACGCTGCTCATCACGCGCACAAAGTCTTCAAAGCAGTCGCGCGTGCGCGTGTAGCGGTGGGGCTGAAACGCCAGCACCAAGCGCCGCCCTGCAAACGCGCCGCGTGCCGCTGCCAGCGTGGCTTGCATCTCAATAGGGTGATGGCCGTAGTCATCAATCAAAGTGGCTACGCCGCCGTCTGAGGTGGCGAAGTCACCATAGCGCTGAAAGCGCCGCCCCACACCAGCAAACTTGGCAAGAGCTTGTTGGATGGCCGCATCGGGCACATTGAGCTCCACCGCCACAGCAATTGCCGCTAGGGCGTTGCGCACATTGTGCTCGCCGGGGGTGTTGAGCGTGATCGCCAGATCGGGCAGCGCAATGCCATTTCTGCGCTGGCAAACAAAGTGCATTTGTCCGTTGTCGGCGCGTACATCCACCGCGCGGATTTGTGCGCCTGCGCCGAGGCCGTAAGTGGTGATGGGGCGCTCGACCTTATCCAGTATGGCTTGCACGCCTGCATCATCCACGCACAGCACAGCCGCGCCATAAAACGGCATCTTGTGCAAAAAGTCAATAAACGCCGCGTGGAGCTTGCCCAGATCGTGCCCGTAGGTCTCCATGTGATCGGCATCAATGTTGGTCACCACCGCCAGTGTGGGCAAGAGCTTAAGGAACGAAGCGTCCGACTCATCGGCCTCGACCACGATGTACTCGCCCGACCCCAGCTTGGCGTTGGTGCCCGCGCTATTTAGACGACCACCAATCACGTAGGTGGGATCAAACCCCGCTTCGGCCAAGATGCTGGCGATGAGCGACGTAGTGGTGGTCTTGCCATGTGTTCCAGCAACCGCCACGCCTTGCTTCATGCGCATCAACTCGGCCAGCATGACGGCACGCGGCACGATGGGGATGTGCTTGTGGCGGGCGGCCATCACTTCGACGTTGTCGTGACTCACCGCCGTGGAAGTGACGATGCAGTCCGCGCCGTCGATGTTGTGCGCCGCATGACCGTGAGCGACGTTGGCACCCAGTGCGATGAGGCGCTCGGTGGCGGCGTTTTTGCCGGTATCACTGCCACTGATTTGGTAACCCAAATTGAGCAGCACCTCGGCAATGCCGCACATACCGGTGCCGCCAATGCCAACAAAGTGAATGTGACGAATCGCGTGTTTCATGGTGTCAGTTCCTCGCACGCTTGCACCATGGCTTGCGTGGCATCGCGTTTGGCCATGCCGTAGGCCGCTTGTGCTTTGGCCAGCAGCGCCTCGCGCGTGAGTGTTTGCAAAAAATCAGCCAGCATCTGCGGATTCAAATCGGCTTGCTGCTCCATCCATGCGCCGCCGGCATCCACCAAGTATTTGGCGTTGCTGGTTTGGTGGTCGTCCACCGCAAACGGGAAGGGCACAAACAGCGCTGCCGCGCCCACGGCCGCGATTTCTGTGACGGTCGAGGCACCACTACGCGCGATCACGATGTCGGCATGGGCATAAGCGCTGGCGGTATCGTCAATAAAGGCCGTGCAGCTTGCCGCTACGTTGGCGGCAAGGTAGTTGGCTTGCAGCTCGCCCAGCTGCGAGGCGCCGCTTTGATGCGTCACTTGCGGGCGAGCATCCAATGGAATGAGCGCTAACGCTTGGGGCACCAAATCGTTCAGCCCCTTGGCTCCCAAACTGCCGCCCACCACCAGTAGCCGCAAAACGCCCGTGCGATGGGCAAAACGATCCGCCGGAGGGGCTTGATCGAGGAAGATTTGACGCAGGGGGTTGCCGATAAAGCTTGCGCTGCTTGACTCGCGGGCCAAGACCTTTGGGAAGGCAGTCAGCACAAGGCTTGCAAAGCGTGCCAGTATTTTGTTGGCCAGTCCAGCGACCGAATTTTGCTCGTGCAGCACCAGCGGGATGTGGCGTAGTCGCGCCATCAAACCGGCGGGAAAACTAATGTAGCCCCCCATGCCGATGACCACGTTGGGTTGAATGCGTTTGAGCACCGCGTCGCTTTGCACAAAGGCACGCAGCAGCTTGAAGGGCAGTATCAGCTTGGCTGCAAGTCCCTTGCCGCGCAGACCACCAAAATCGATAGCCTCAAACGCAATAGGCAGTCCTTTGTCGGCTTGTGCGGGTATCAGCTTGGACTCCATGCTGGGGTTGGCAGGACTACCCATGCCGCCCAGCCAGACCACGCGCCAGCCCTTGTCGGACAAGGCTTTGGCGATGGCAAGACCCGGGAAGATATGTCCCCCCGTACCGCCCGCCATGATCAGTGCTGTTTTGTTGGCGGCTGTCATAGCGAGCTCCTAAAGAGCGATTGCCCCGTCTTCATTTGGTGGTTTTCTTTATCGATGCGCAAGACGATGGCGATGGAGATGAGGTTAAACAAAATCGCCGAGCCGCCGTAGCTCATCAAAGGCAAGGTCAGGCCTTTGGTGGGCATGGCACCCACGTTGACGGCAACGTTAATCAGCATTTGAAAACCGATCCAAATGGCCACGCCTTGCGCGACCAAACCAGCAAAGACCCGATCCATGGCAATGGCTTGCCGACCGATGTAGAGCATCTTTTTAATCATCCAGAAAAACAGGCCAAGCAGCACCAGCACGCCGACTAAGCCAAACTCTTCGCCAATCACGGCGAGCATGAAGTCGGTGTGCGCTTCGGGCAGCCAATGCATTTTTTCGATGCTGCCGCCCAGCCCCACGCCAAAAACCTCGCCGCGTCCCAGCGCGATCAAGGCATGCGTGAGCTGGTAACCCTTGCCCAGCGCGTACTCGGCATCCCACGGATTTAAAAAGGCAAGAAAGCGCTCTTTGCGCGTGGCATTAAAGGCCACCATGCAGACAAAGGTCAGTAGCAACACCGAGCCAATTAAAAAGAACATCCGCGCGTTGACACCGCCCAAAAACAAGATGCCCATGGCAACGACGGCGATCACAACAAAAGCGCCCATGTCCGGCTCTGCCAGCAGCAGCACACCCATGGCCGCTACTGCCGTTGCCATTGGCCAGACGGCTTTAAAGAAGTTTTCGCGCAGCTCCATTTTTCGCACCATGTAGTTGGCCGCGTAGAGCACGGTGGCTAGCTTGGCAAACTCGGAGGGTTGAAATTGCATCAGCCCCAGCGGCAACCAACGCCGCGAGCGATTGACCACCACGCCAATGCCGGGTATTAAAACCAAGAGCAACAAACCCAGCGCCACGATAAAGATGGCAGGCGCAGCCCGCTCCCACATGGCGATGGGCACGCAGTACGCAGCCAGTGCCGCCGCACACGCCAAAGCCAGAGAAAGCGCATGGCGATTTAAAAAATACAGATGCGTGTACTTGGCAAACTTGGGGTTGTCGGGCATGCCAATGGTGGTCGAGTACACCATCACCGTGCCCCACAAGAGTAGCGCGAACACAAGCCACAGCACGGTGGTGTCCAGCCCCTCGGTTTGAATGCTCATGCTCATGGGGTTGCGACTCATAGGGCACGCACGCTTTCTACAAACACCGCCGCGCGGTGCTTGTAATCTTGAAACATATCGAAGGACGCGCACGCTGGCGAGAGCAGCACAATGTCACCGGCCTGCGCCATCGCTGCGCATGCTTGAACGGCTTCTTCCAAACGGCTGACGCTGTGCAGGCCAAGCCCCTCGATGTTGGCTAGCGCGGCTTTAATAGCCGGAGCGGCTTGACCGATCAAGACCACCTCGCGCACATATTGGCGCACCGGCGCGGCCAGTGGCGCGAAGTCTTGTCCCTTGCCCTCGCCACCCAAAATCACCATGATTTTTTTGCCACCTTTATCCGCGCCAAGACTGGCAAGTGCGGCAACGGTCGCGCCCACGTTGGTGCCTTTGCTGTCGTCGATGTACTCCACCTCGTTGTGAAAACCCACCGACTCGACGCGGTGTGGCTCACCACGGTATTCGCGCAGGCCATACAGCATGGGCGCTAGCGGACAGCCTGCCCGCTCGGCCAAGGCCAGTGCGGCTAGCGCGTTGGTGGCATTGTGCGTACCGCGAATACGTAGTGCGTCAGCGGGCATCAAGCGCTGCACCGTGAAGGGCAAGGGCGGCGCTGTCATGCCTTTTTTGACCTTGGCGGGCGGCTCATCCGACTCGGGCACCGCACGCACCAACCAGTTCATGCCAGCAGTTTTTTCGATGCCGTACTCGCCCGCGCGCGTGGGCAAACCAGCGGTCACAAAAATTTGTGTGTGGGCTTTGTTTTTTCCGTAGATGTTTTCTTTGGCGCGGGCGTAGTCTTCCATGCTGCCGTGCCAGTCGAGGTGATCTTGCGTCACATTCAAAACGGTGGCGGAGGTGGGCTCAAAGTCCTCCACCTCGTGCAATTGGTAGCTGGCCAGCTCTAGCACCCAGACCTGCGGCAGCGGTGTGTGATTCTGCGCTTGCGCGTCCAAGTGAAGCCCCAGTGTGTCCAGCAGCGGCGGATCGATATTGCCCGCCACGGCGACGGTTTTGCCAGCGCGTGCGACCAGCTGACCCGTCAATGACGTGACGGTTGTCTTGCCATTGGTGCCTGTGATGGCCAAGAGCTTGGGCGCGTAGCCCCTGCTGGTCTTGAGTTCGCGTAGCGCGTGGTTGAATAAAGTCAACTCGTTACCTAGCCACAGTCCGCTGGCTTTGGCTGCGTGCCATACCGGCGCGACCGAGGCCGGGCTGAGCCCCTGGCTTTTAAAGACACCGCGCACACGGGTGCCCTCCACCAAGTCGGCGGTGAAGGCGTGCGCTTGAAACGTGATGGCGCTACCGGCGGTTTGCAGGCGGGTCAAAGCGTCCAGCCCCGGCGGCGTTTGGCGCGTATCAACCACGGTGACGGTGGCACCCAAGCGCAGGCACCAACGCGCCATCGACAGACCGGAGATGCCCAGTCCGAGGATGAGGATGTGTTGGTTGGCAAGCAGTTGATGCATGGTCGGTTAGCGCAGTTTCAAAGTGGACAGTCCGATCAAGCACAGCAGCATGGTGATGATCCAAAAGCGAACCACGACCTGCGTTTCTGCCCAGCCTGATTTTTCAAAATGATGGTGCAGCGGTGCCATCTTGAGGATGCGCTGACCCACGCCCGTTGTGCGTTTGGTGTATTTGAAGTAGCTCACTTGCAGCATCACCGAGAGCGCCTCCACCACAAAAATACCGCCCATGATGGCCAGCACAATCTCTTGCCGCACGATGATGGCGATAGTGCCCAGCGCCGCGCCCAGCGCCAGTGCGCCCACGTCGCCCATGAACACTTGCGCGGGGTGGGTGTTAAACCATAAAAACGCCAAACCCGCACCGACCAAAGCGCCGCAAAAGATCAGTAGCTCGCCCGATCCAGCGATGTAGGGCAAGAACAAATACTTGGCGTAGATAAAGCTTCCCGTCACGTAGGCAAAGACACCCAGCGACGCTCCCACCATCACCACCGGCATGATGGCCAGCCCATCGAGTCCATCGGTCAGATTGACCGCGTTGCTAGAGCCCACGATGACTAAGTAGGTCAGCAGCACAAAACCTAAAACACCCAGCGGGTAACTGATCTCTTTAAAGAAGGGCACCAGCAGTCCGGCTTTGGGCGGCAAGTTGACATCAAACCCCGATGTGACCCACTGGAAAAACAACTCCACCACACGCACGTTGGTGTTCTCCGAAATGCTGAACACCAAGTACAGCGCAGCGAGCAAACCAATAACGGATTGCCAAAAGTATTTGTCGCGTGAGCGCATACCTTCGGGGTCTTTGCCGACCACTTTTTTCCAATCATCCGCCCAGCCAATTGCGCCAAAGCCCAAGGTCACGGCTAAAACAATCCAGACAAAGCGATTGCCCCAATCCGCCCACAGCAGCGTGGAGACCGTGATGCACAGCAAAATCAAAACGCCGCCCATGGTGGGTGTGCCGCTTTTGACCAGATGCGACTGCATCCCGTAAGCGCGCACGGGTTGCCCCACTTTGAGCGAGGTGAGCATGCGGATGACAAAGGGGCCAATCGCTAGACCCATGACCAGCGCGGTTAAAGATGCCATGACCGCGCGAAAGGTGATGTAGTCAAACACCCGTAAAAATTTGAGGTCGGGGTAGCTGCCTTGCAACCAGTGGACGAGATTAAGCAGCATGGGGCGTTTTCCTGTAGAGTTTTTCTAAGTGCTGGACGATGCGCTCCATCTTCATAAAGCGCGAGCCTTTGACCAAGATGCTGGCGGGGCTTTCGAGCCATGCGTCCATTGCCTCCAGTAGCGGCTCTAAACTCTCAAAATGCAGCCCGCCTGCGTGGCGGCACAGCTCACCCAGTGTCCAAAAATGCTCTATACCGCAAGCCTTGGCATACGCGCCTACTTCAGCATGGAAGGCGACTCCTTGGTCGCCCACCTCGCCCATGTCGCCCAAGATCAAGAGGCGCGGTGCGGGTAAATCCATCAGCATGTCAATGGCGGCAAGCACCGAGTCGGGGTTGGCGTTGTACGTGTCGTCCACCAGCGTGATGGTGCTGTCCGATGGATGCGTTTGACCCAGCAGTACGGTGCGCGAGCGCCCGGCCACGGCGGTAAAAGCGCTCAAGCCTTGCTCTATCGCCGCCAGTGGCACGCCCGCAGCGAGGCAGGCCGCAACAGCCGCGAGCGAGTTCTTCACGTTGTGCCTGCCCGCCATGTGCAGCGCGTAGCGGACAGGGCCTTGCGGTGTCGCTGCCGTGACTTGCCACGCGCCGCGCTGCCACGCCAAGCTGCTGGCGGTCACGTCGGCGCTGTGCCAGCCAAACGTGATGACGGGGCGCGCACCTGCCAGCGTGCGCCACAGCGGCGTGTACGCATCGTCTGCCGGAAACACCGCTGTACCGCTGGGTGCCAAGTGCTCGATCACAGCGCCGTTTTCACGCGCCACCGCTTCCACCGTTTGCATAAATTCTTGATGCTCGCGCTGGGCGTTGTTGATCACGGCCACAGTGGGTGCGGCCATGTCTGCTAGCGCGGCGATCTCGCCCACATGGTTCATGCCCAGCTCCACCACCGCACACAAAGAGGATGGGCGCAGGCGCAAGAGCGTGAGCGGCACGCCAATGTCGTTATTGAAGTTGCCCACCGTCGCTAAAGCGTGCTCGCCCTTCCATGCCTGCAAGATGCTGGCCGTCATTTGCGTGAGTGTGGTTTTGCCGTTGCTGCCGGTCACGGCAATGAGTGGCATGC
>CAZAIW010000016.1:10001-20050 GCA_964485285.1 uncultured Burkholderiaceae bacterium
CCGTGCATGGCCGCAAGGTGTGCCCGCCAATTTTTGGCCAACACGCCCAGCGCTTGCCGGGTGTTGGTAAGGCCACTGGAAGGGGCAATTTCAAGCCCAAAAAGCCCCAATTCTGACAGTGACCTGCCCGCTAGGCCTTGCTGGATAAGGCTTGCAGCCGGCTTTGGCCTGGGTGATCCAGCGGACAAGGCTTGCGAGAAGGTGCCTAGAAAAGAATGCCCATCAAAATGCTCACCTTGGAGTGCCACAAACAAGTCACCCGCCTGCAAGCTGCGCGTGTCGGTATGGACGCGCTCAATCCGCGTAGAGGGATCGCCCACCAGCGTGGAGCCGGGCAGCAGTTGATGCGCCAGTGCGAGGGTCATCATGATGGCTGCACCTTAGACGCTGCGCCAGCCCTTTGCGCCAGCGCTGCTCGCGCGTGGGCTTGATCGCTAAAGGGCGTTTTGTTGCCCATGATCTCTTGGTAGTCTTCGTGCCCTTTGCCAGTAATCACGATGACATCGCCAGCGGCGGCTTGCGCAACGGTTTCTTGAATCGCCAAAGCGCGATCCACCTGCACTTGGATGCCCTTGTTGTCTTCCATGCCCAGCAAAATCTGCGCAACGATGGCGTTTGGGTTTTCGCCGCGTGGGTTATCGCTGGTGACCACGGCTTGGTCGGCAAAACGGCTGGCGATAGCGCCCATCATCGGACGCTTGCTGGTGTCGCGCTCGCCGCCACAACCAAACACGCACCACAGTTTGCCACCTCGTGCTTGGGTGGTTTCGCGCAGCGTGAGCAATACTTTTTCTAGCGCATCGGGACTGTGTGCATAGTCAATCACGGTGAGTGGCTCATGCGCCTTGGAGACAACCTCCAACCGCCCCGGTACGGGCGTGATGGCCTTGCAAGCTTCTGCGCATAAGGCCAGCGCAACCCCTAGGCTGCGCATGGCTGCGATCACGCCTAGCAAGTTGCTGACGTTGTAGTTGCCAATCAGCGCGGTCTGCAGTGTGCAAGATGTGCTGCTGTTGTCGGGTGCGGTCTCCACCACATCAAAGGTCAGCCCTTGCGCACCCATGCGGATGCGCTGAGCCATCAAGCGCGCGGGGTGCAAGGTGCTGTACGTCCAAACGTCGATAGCGGCAGGACGTGCACGGCGTAGCGCCGCTTGTCCATACTCGTCATCCAGATTGAGCACGAGGGCGCGCAGACCCGGCCAATCGAGCAGCACTGCTTTGGCTTGCCAGTAGGCCTCCATGCTGCCGTGGTAGTCGAGGTGATCTTGCGTGAAATTGGTGAACACAGCGGTGTGAATCTGCGTGCCATTTAAGCGCCCTTCGGCCAAACCAATCGAGGAAGCTTCCAGTGCCACCGCCTTGCAACCCTGATCAACAAAGGCTTGCAGACGACCTTGCAGCAGCACGGGGTCAGGCGTAGTCAGGCCATTGCTGATGATTTGCCCCAGCATGCCGGTGCCCAAGGTGCCAACGATCGCGCAGAGTAGGGTGTGCGGCGCGGGCAGGCCCGATAGCGCTTGGGCCAACCACCAGCTACTCGAGGTTTTGCCATTGGTTCCGGTAAACGCGACAAGCGCCAGTTGCTCACTGGGATGACCATAAAACGCGGCCGCAATAGCACCCGAGGCGGCCTTCAGGCCCGCATAGGTTCTGACGCGAGCGTTGTCCAGCAAGGCTTGCGGGGCGTTGTCCGCTTCCATTAACGCTGCGACTGCGCCGCTGGCCAGCGCATTGGGAATGAAGGGTCTGGCATCGCTGGAAGCGCCCGGCCAAGCAATCAAAGCATCGGCGGCGGTGATGCGGCGGCTGTCGGTGGTGAGGCGAATTGCGCCTTGCTCGCGCAGCCAAAGCGCGGCTGATGCAGCCGTTGCCAAAGGCGCTGGCCGTGGGGCTGCCAAGGCGGATGAGCGATCAGCGCTCATGTGCTTTCCTCCACGGCCTTCACCGCAATTTGGGGCTTGACGGCAAGATCGGGCGGCACGCCCAGTAAGCGCAGTGTCTGTCCCACGGTCTGCGAAAAAACAGGAGCGGCAATGTCGCCGCCAAAGTATTTGCCGCTGCTAGGCTCATCAATCGAGACCGCAACCACGATGCGCGGCGCATCAATCGGTGCCATGCCGACAAAGGTGCTGCGGTATTTGTGCGCTGCGTAGCCGCGTCCCTCTTGCTTGTGCGCCGTGCCGGTTTTGCCGCCCACGGTGTAGCCTTCTAATTGCGCTTTGGGTGCCGTGCCGCCAGGGCCTGCCGCTAGGTGGAGCATGTGCCGTACCGCACGTGCGTTGGCGGCGCTCATGATGCGCTGGTGCGCTGGTGCGGCGCTGGTCATGATTAAGGATGGCGCGATGAGCTCGCCATCGTTGGCCAGCATGCTATAGGCCTGTGCCAGTTGTAGCAGGCTGACGGATAGGCCGTAGCCGTAGCTCATGGTGGCTTGCTCGATAGGACGCCAATTTTTATAAGCTCTGAGCCGACCACTCACAACGCCCGGATGTGGAAGCACGGGCTTTTGCCCCAACCCAATGGCGGTGTAAAACTCCCACATGTCTTTGTAGGGAATTTGCTGCGCGATTTTGACGGTGCCCACGTTGCTCGATTTCTCAATAATTTGCTCGACACTGAGCACGCCGTGGGCGTGCGAGTCGGTAATCTTGGCACCCGTGACAACGATAGAGCCCGGCGCTGTTTGGAACTTGGTTTGCGGTGTCACAAGGCCGCGCTCAAGCGCCAGACCGATGGTCAAGGGCTTCATCACCGAGCCTGGCTCAAAGCTATCGGCCAGTGCGCGGTTGCGCGTGGCGTTAGCCCCCTTGCTGGTGGGCGAGTCGTAATTAGCCAAGGCCAAAATCTCGCTGGTACGCGCATCCAAAATAACGACGGAGCCGCTTTTGGCACGTTGCTCCATGACCGTTTCTTTGATTTTTTGATAGGCAAAAAATTGAATTTTGCTGTCAATCGTTAAGCGGATGTCTTTGCCATCGACTGCCGCCACGCGATCCCCCACATCTTCAACGACCCGGCCCATGCGGTCTTTCATGACGCGGCGCGAGCCGGCTTGTCCCGATAGGTCTTGATTGAAGGCCAGCTCAATCCCCTCGATGCCCTTGCCATCGTTGTTAATCAAACCGGCCAGTTGCGCCGAGGCCTCGCCCTCGGGGTAGTGACGCTTGGCTTCGGTGCGGGTGTAGAGTCCCTCGAGATTTAAAGCCTGTAGGTCGGCCGCTAGGCTCGCATCCATTTGGCGACGCAGCCAAACGAAGGAGCGATCTTCTTGCGCTAGTTTGTGCTGTAGCTCCAGCGCAGACATCCCCAGCAGTTTGGCCAGTGCGGGTAATTTTTCGGGGTTGCTTTGCAAGCTGGTGTTGATGTCTTCGGGGATGGCCCAAATGCTGATGGCGGGCACGTTGGATGCCATGACTTGATCGTTGCGATCCAAAATCCGCCCCCGGCTGGCGGGTGCCTCTAAGGTGCGGGTAAAACGGATTTCACCTTGGCGCTGATAAAAATCTTGATGAATGACTTGCACATAAGCGGCGCGTGCACCCAGTCCTGTAAAGGTCAAGCCAAACAAAATCAACAACAACTTGCTGCGCCAAGGTGGCGTTTTACTCGCCAGCAAAGGGCTAGAGGCAAAGCTGAGCGCTTGGCCTGCACGCTGGGGCGTGGCGGTGCTAGCGAACTTGGGTTTCATGACGGCACACTCATCGTGGCTGCTCCACGTAGACGGTGACGGAGGGGTCAACCGCCCGCATGCCGAGTTGTTTGCTCGCGATGCGCAACGTGCGCTCAGGCGTTGCCAGTTGTCGCCGCTCGGCTTGGGCGCGGGCGTTGTCGCTGGCCAGTTGCTTGCCGGTGTTTTCGGATTTTTCTAGCGCTGCTACCAAATTGCGCGAGGTGTATTGCCAGCGTACCAAGAGCAGTGCGGTGCCAATGACCAGCACGAGCAGCCACAGGTTGATCAATAGCCCAAACTTGAACGAGCCCTTCCACAGCGCGGCGCGACCTTGCGCACGTCCTTGCGATTGACCTGCTGCGCCCAAGCCCGCAGGGCGAGTGGATGCGGGGTTGTTCATCATCACAGGGCCTCCGTTCTTTGGGCGATGCGCAAGACTGCGCTGCGGCTGCGTGGGTTGGCTTTGACTTCTGAGGCGCTGGGTTTGATGCGCCCCAAGTCTTTGAGCTTGTGAGCCACCGCGCCTTGACGCATCAGGCTTTGCGGTGAGCGTGGGTCAAACGTCTCTTTGCTGTGCGCGGCAATAAATTGCTTCACGCGGCGATCTTCAAGCGAGTGAAAGCTAATCACAGCCAGCCGTCCTTGTGGGCACAAGAGATCAGGGGTACAGGCAAGGGCGCGTGTGAGCTCGCCCAACTCGTCATTGATAAAAATCCTAAAAGCTTGAAAGGTTCGTGTGGCGGGGTGTTGACCCGCCTCGCGGGTGCGCACCGTACCAGCCACGATCTTGGCAAGATCGGTGGTTCGCTCCAGTGGGATTTTTTTCTCTCGGCTAGCAACAATCGCCGCTGCAATGGCCCTAGCATGCCGCTCTTCCCCATAGTCATGGATGACCTCCGTGATGTGCGCTGTTGTCGCTGTGCGCAGCCACTGGGCCACGCTTTGTCCTGTGCTGGTGTCCATGCGCATATCGAGTGGGCCATCGCGCATAAAGCTGAAGCCCCGCGCCGCGTTGTCCACTTGGGGCGAGCTGATGCCCAAATCCATCAAGATGCCCGTTATCGAGCCGGGCGCTATATCGGTTTGTTGCCCCATCTGTCCAAACGCCGCATGGTGTATGGTCAAGCGCGCGTCGGATGCTGCAAGTTCTTGCGCATGGGCCACGGCCTCTAGGTCGCGATCGAAGGCCATCACCCGCCCTGCTGGCGAGAGGCGCGACAGCAGCAGCCGAGTATGTCCACCACGTCCGTAGGTCGCATCGATGTAGGTTCCGCTCGGGTCGGTGAGAACAGCATCGATGGATTCGGTAAGTAGTACAGTGGTGTGTGTCCATTGCGTGTCCACCGTGTCCATCCTAAAAGCTAAACCCCTTGACTTCGGGAGGCTGGGCTTTTTGCAAGGTCTCAGCTTCATGCGCCGCTAGGCGTGTGCTATCCCAAAGTTCGAAATAAGTTTCCATGCCAACAAGGGTTGCGTCTTTGTGGATGCCCATGCTGCTGCGCAGCTCAACGGGAATCAACAAGCGCCCGGCGCTGTCCATCTCTACCTCGGTGGCGCTCCCCAGGTAAAAGCGTTTCCATGCCAGCGCTTCGTTCGACCATGCGGCAATGCGGCTGCTGACGGTTTGCCACTCGGGGCTTGGAAAAATCATCAGGCAGCCGTCTTGGTGTTTGGTCACGGTGAGCAAACCTTTGCAGGCGACAGACAGCGCATCGCGATGCTTGGTTGGCATCGAGAATCGACCTTTAGGGTCTAGCGTGAGCTGGGTTGCACCGTTGAACATGATTTTCCACTTTTTAGATAAAAAATACCGCGAAATCCCACTTTATCATGAAATCGAGGTTTTTCAAACGGTTTTTCAATAAAAATCTAACCAAATCAAAGGCTTAGGCTAGATTGTTGATGCCTTGAAAGTCAAAAAAATGATTGAAATTCATACCTTAGATCGCAATATGAACGTGAAACATCAGCGACATATTTTTTCGTTCGCGTCGCGTAGTTGTCACTTGGTCGCAGGTCGGCTTGAATCGGTGTGGATCAGCGCTACATTTGATGCTTCATTATTTTTGTAGGAGTTTTCATGCAGCGTCCTGTTTTATCGAACGAACACATTCATCCGGCTATTCGGGAAGTGGTGGCGACCCAGCGCCAGCGTCTGGTGCAGGAGGTGCAAGCTGCAATTGCCGTGCACCCTGTGGTGGTGGTGGGAATGAAGCAAAACCCCATGCCTAAAAAAGCACGCAAGTTGTTGGATGCGGCGGGCATCGCGCACCACGATATGGACTATGGCAACTATTTCAGCATGTGGCGTGATCGCAATGCGCTCAAGATGTGGACGGGCTGGCCAACATTCCCTATGGTTTTTGTGCGAGGCGTGTTGGTGGGAGGGGCCAGTGACCTTGAAAAGTTGTTGGCCAGTGGCGAGCTCAAAACGATGCTCGCATGATGAGTTCCGCTTGGCACGCTGCGCAGCATTCAAAGCAGCATCCCCTGCGCGCGTTGCTGCCGTTTTTCGCGCCGTATAAAAAGCGCATCGCCGTAGCGGCGGCGGCCTTGCTGTTGGCGGCGCTGTCTACCTTGGCGTTGCCGGCGGTGCTGCGGGCTTTGATTGATGGCGGGTTCATTCAAGGCGCGGGCGCTGGTTTGACGCAGACGCAGCGCTGGCAGTTCATCGCTGTGCTGGTGGTTGCCGTGTCGATTGGGGTGTTTACGGCGCTGCGCTTTTATATGGTTTCTTGGCTGGGCGAGCGCATCACGGCAGATGTGCGCTCACGTGTGTATGCGCATGTCTTGTCGCAAAGCCCTGAGTTTTTTGAGGCGACCCGCACGGGTGAGGTGCTGTCGCGTTTGAATACCGATACCACCGTCATTCAAACCTTGGTGGGCTCTAGTTTGTCGATGGGTTTGCGCTCGGGTGTCATGATGCTGGGCGCGATGGCCATGCTGGTCTACACCGCGCCGATGGTGATGGGTTTGGCTTTGCTGTTGATCGCTTTGGTGGTGCTGCCAGCTGTGGCGATTGGACGGCGTGTGCGCAAACTATCGCGCTCCAGTCAAGACCGCGTGGCCGATGCCAGTGCCATTGCGGCAGAGGTGCTCACGGCTGTTCCCTTGGTGCAAAGTTATGCGCAAGAAGGGCGTGAGGCGGGGCGCTATAACGACTCCAACGAGGTGGCTTTTCATGTGGCTGTGCGGCGCAATCGCACCCGGGCGGTGTTGACGGCGTTTGTGATCGTGACGATTTTTTCTGCGCTGCTGTTTGGTCTTTACTTGGGTGTGCAAGCGGTTATGGCGGGTAGGCTCTCTGCCGGCGAACTCGGGCAGTTGGTGCTGTATGTGATTTTGCTGGGCAGCTCGCTAGCGGTGATGTCGGAGGTGTGGGGCGATGTGCTCAGAGCCGCCGGTGCCGCCGAACGATTGATGGAGCTGCTGGCTGCTCAGTCAACGATTCAGTCGCCGCACCACCCGGTCAGCCTGAGTCTTATCAAGGACACCCGGGGCGCTGATGTGCGCTTTGAAGATGTGGTGTTTCATTACCCCAGTCGCCCTGATCGATTGGCACTGGATCATCTTAGTTTTCATATTCGACCCGGCGAGACGGTTGCGCTTGTGGGGCCTTCAGGTGCCGGGAAAAGTACCGTTTTCCAGCTGCTACAGCGGTTTTACGAGGCGCAAAGCGGAGCCGTCAAAGTCAATGGGGTGGCGGTGTCGGCCGTGTCGCTACAAGAGCTGCGCAGCTGTATGGCGCTGGTGCCGCAAGAAAGTACCTTGTTCTCCAGCACGATAGAAGACAACATCAAATACAGCGATCCAGGCAGCGCAACGCAGGCGGTTCAGTTGGCGGCTCATGCGGCACAAGCGAGTAGTTTTATTGAGGACTTACCCGAGGGTTATGCCAGTTATGTGGGTGAGCGCGGCGTGCGGCTGTCGGGCGGGCAAAAGCAGCGCATTGCCATTGCGCGGGCGATGCTAAAAAACGCGCCGCTACTGCTTTTGGACGAGGCCACGAGCGCACTGGATGCTCAAAGTGAGCGAGCCGTGCAGCATGCGCTAGAAGTTGCGATGACGGGGCGCACCACGCTGGTGATCGCGCATCGGCTTGCGACTGTACAGGCGGCAGACCGCATCTTGGTGCTTGACCAAGGCAAGTTAGTCGAAGAGGGAACCCACGCCGATTTAATTGCCCAAGGCGGTCTGTACGCGCGGCTAGCGGCGTTGCAATTTTCAAATGAAACCCATGAAGGAATAAAACCATGACCAAGACCTTGTTCACACCCACGACGGTCGGCCGCATGACGCTTGCCAACCGCATCGTGATGGCACCGCTGACGCGCAATCGTGCGCCGCATGCAAAGCCCAACGCTTTGATGCAAACCTACTATACCCAGCGAGCCAGTGCGGGACTCATCATTACCGAGGCCACGGCCATCTCGCACCAAGCGCAAGGCTACGCCGATGTGCCGGGCATTTGGAGCGATGAGCAAGTGCAGGGCTGGCGAGCCATTACTGATAGCGTGCATGCCGCAGGCGGAAAAATCGTCATGCAACTGTGGCATGTGGGGCGCGTCTCGCACACCGAATTACAACCGGGCGGTGCGGCACCGGTTGCGCCTTCTGCCATAAGGGCCAATGCCAAGACGGTCTTGATTCATGACGGTGTTGCGGCCTTTCATGCCACATCTGAACCCAGAGCTTTAGCAATCGATGAGTTGCCGGGGATTGTGAACGACTACCGCATCGCTGCTCAAAACGCGATGCGTGCGGGACTTGATGGCGTGGAGGTGCACGCTGCCAATGGGTATTTGCTCGATCAGTTTATGAAGTCGGGAGCCAATCAGCGCACCGATGCGTATGGTGGTTCTATTGAAAATCGGACACGGTTGATGCTGGAAGTGATGCAGGCAGTGTGTGCAGAAATAGGTGCCGATCGCGTGGGGATTCGGCTCTCGCCTGTCACGCCATCTAATGGCATTGATGAGGAAAATCCGCAGCCCTTATTTGAGTACGTTGCCACCCGGCTTGCATCGCTCGGACTGGCTTACGTTCACGTGATTGAAGGCTCAACGGGACAAGGTCGCACGGTAGAGGGCAGGCCGTTTGATTACGCGGCTTTTAAGGCGCGCTACCAAGAGGCTGGTGGCAAGGGGGCTTGGATGGTCAATAACGGATACGACTTGGCACTGGCCGAGCAAGCACTGACCGAAGGCGCTGATCTGGTGGCGTTTGGACGTCCGTTTATCAGCAATCCAGATTGGGTAGCGCGGCTGCGCCATGGCTGGGCGCTTAACCCCTTAGATCGAGCAACGCTTTATGGCGGTGGTGCAAAAGGGTATACCGATTACCCGGTGCATACGCCTGATTAGGTTGAAAATGGTGGAGCTGGGGGGATTTGAACCCCCGTCCGCAAGACTTTTTCGCACAGTTCTACATGTTTAGTCGTCTGATTTAAATCTCACTTACTTTGTCGCGCAGCAACACGCTACAAAGTTCGCCAGCGTCCTATTGTCTCGTCTACATCTAAGGCGCCCAGATATAAACCAGCTGATAAAGATGACTCCGCAGTCTGGACGATTGATCACTCAACCACCCTTACCCAGCCCATCAGCGCGGCTGTTGCAGAGCTCACAGGCAATTAAGCTGCGAGTGCGAAACGTTCGTCGTTTGCAGTTATGTTTTTGAATCGATTTTTACGAGCGTGAATCAAGCTCGACATGCCCTGCTGCGCGTCCGTACCCACGTCGAAACCAGTGCAGCCCCAAGGTTTGTATTGTAGGGGTGGATTGATGATTTGCAAGGGCACCTTCGCGCCCTCTCTTGCCTATGCCTTACTGAGCAAGGCGTTCAGCGTCGTACTCGGACGCATCACCGCCGCTAATTTGGCTGGGTTGGGCATGTAGTAGCCGCCAATATCGGCGGCTTTGCCTTGTACGGCAGCCAGTTCGGCAACGATGGTTTGCTCGTTTTCGGTGAGTGCTTGAGCCAGTGGTGCAAAGTGTGCTTGCAAGTCTTTATCTTCCGTTTGGGCAGCGAGCGCCTGAGCCCAGTACATGGCAAGGTAGAAGTGGCTGCCGCGATTGTCGAGTTGCCCTGTACGGGTTTTAGGCCCTTTGTCGTTGTCCAGTAGTTTGCCGGTGGCTTCGTCCAGCGTTTTAGCAAGCAGCTTCGCTTTACCGTTGTTGGTTTTAATGCCCAAATCTTCAAAGCTCACGGCCAAGGCCAAGAACTCACCCAGCGAATCCCAACGCAAGTGGTTTTCTTCGACCAGCTGTTGCACGTGCTTGGGCGCAGAGCCGCCCGCACCTGTTTCATACATGCCGCCGCCCGCCATCAATGGCACGATCGAGAGCATCTTGGCCGAGGTGCCCAGCTCCATGATC
>CAZAIW010000017.1:0-18269 GCA_964485285.1 uncultured Burkholderiaceae bacterium
GCGGTGCATGAAAACAAACCGGCCTTAAGCTGAAATTGAATAAATCAGGGGCGACCAAATAGTTGGCGAAATGCACAGCGCATTGCGACTGCCTATGCTGCGGACATCCGCGAGTACCTGTGCTTGTTTGGGACGATAACCACGTCCATCTCGATTGCGAATAAGCTCGCGCCTGATCGTCGATTCGTGACGACCAAGACGTTTGGCTATTTCAGCAACGGGTAATAAATCAAGCATGGTGTAAATCTGGTAACGTTCGTTCTGGCTGAGGTGTGTGTAACTCATCGGTGCTTCTCGGAATTGGTAGTTCAAAGGAGCTTGAATGTTTGCACATCTCGGCCTCCTTTAATCTATATTCCGCGCACTTCGTGCTTGAATCCGCCACCCTTCAAAATGACCATCCCTCTCATTATTCTTTGCGTCTCATTTTTTGGCCTGCTCTTATTGGGTGTGCCGGTTGCATTTTCCATTGGCTTGTCCTCCCTCGCCACACTGCTCTACGAAGGACTGCCGCTAGCGGTTGGTTTCCAGCAGATGACCTCGGGCATGAACGTGTTCTCGTTTCTTGCCATTCCATTTTTTATTTTTGCGGGCGAATTGATGCTCTACGGCGGTATCGCCGACCGCATCGTGGTATTTGCCAAATCGCTTGTGGGTCACGTGCGCGGTGGCCTTGGTATGAGCAACGTCGTCGCCTGCACGCTGTTTGGTGGTGTGAGCGGATCACCTGTTGCCGACGTATCGGCCATGGGCGCGGTGATGATTCCGATGATGAAGAAAGAGGGCTACGACGCTGATTACGCCGTCAACGTGACAACCCACGCCGCGCTCGTCGGAGCACTCATGCCCACGTCGCACAACATGATCATCTACACCTTGGCCACAGGCGGCAAGGTGTCCATGGCAGCACTGATTTTGGCGGGCATCATGCCCGTCGTGATTTTGACGATCTGCAACTTAGTAGCCGCCTATGCGGTTGCCGTCAAACGCGGTTACCCCGCAGGCACCTTTCCCGGTTGGAGCATTGTGGCGCGTAGCTTTGCTGCAGCGCTACCAGGCCTGTTTATCGTCGTCATTATTTTGGTAGGCATTTTGTCGGGCGTGTTCACAGCTACCGAGTCGGCTGCTGTTGCCGTGCTGTATGCGCTAGGGTTGACACTCTTTTTATACAAAAGTTTGACGCGAGAAAAATTTGTGAAAGCCGCCAGCAAAGCCGTTAAGACAACGGGCATTGTGCTGCTCTTGATTGGCATCTCCAGCATGTTTGGCTACTTGATTAGCCTGTACGGCGTGGCCGAGCTCACTGGAAAAGCTCTATCAGCTATCACCTCCGAGCCTTGGCTCATCTTCCTACTGGTCAACCTCATTTTGTTTGTGCTAGGCACCTTCTTAGATATGGCAGCCACCATTTTGCTGTGCACCCCCATCTTTTTACCCATCTGCCAAGCGTATGGCATGAGCTCGGTTCAATTTGGCATGGTACTACTCATTAACTGCGCGCTGGGGTTGAACACCCCGCCCGTTGGTACCACACAGTTTGTCGGCTGTGCGATAGGCGGCGTGTCGGTCGGGCACGTCATGAAAACCATCTGGCCGTTTTATGGTGCCCTGATTGCTGCGCTGCTCATCGTCACCTACGTCCCCGCGTTTTCTCTGTGGCTACCCAGCGTGGTGTTGGCTAAATAGGTGACGACAAACTCAAAACATCCGTGCGCACAAGACCGTTTACTGCGCCTCTAAGTTGATGGACTTAGCTAATGCGCGGTACATCGCTGTCTCTTTGCTGTAGAAAGCGTTTAGCTCCGGCAAACTCATAGGCGCAGAAAGGTAGGAACCCGATGCCTCCAGTTGCTTTCTCACCTCGGGATTGGCCAACGCGGCATAAGCCGATTTATGAAGTACTGCGACTGCACTATCAGGTACTTTCACCCCCGTCTGAATGCCTGCCCAAATGCTGAAGATGAAGTCCTCAAAGCCTCGTGTCCCCTTTAGCAAAGGCATTTTTGGAAACCGAGGTGAAGGTTCGTTAGAGGCTACCGCGAGTCCTTTGAAATTGCCACTCTCGACAAAACCCGGGATGGGCCCAGCAATCGGCATAAAGGCAAAATCAATCTGCCCTCCACCTAACGCCTGCATCACCGGTGCACCACCATTAAACGGCACATGCAAACCTTTTGCACCCGCGATCTGAAGCATCTTCGCCCCCATTAAATGGTAAAGCGAGCCAATGCCAGTAGAGCCGTAGGACAAACCTTTCTCGGATGCTTTGAGTGCGGCTAAAAACTGATCCACCGTATTGGCTGGAAAGTCCTTGCGCACAGCCAACATCAAATCGCTACGCCCAGCTAGTGCAATCATGCGCACGTCCTCCGCCTTATTTTTAGCGGCCGCAATGCCCAGCGGAGTCAAAATGAGCTCCAGCGGAGAGCCGGCAATCAGTGTGTAACCATCGGGCGTTGCATTAGCCACTTTGAGCACACCCAACGACCCTGCAACGCCCACCACATTCTCGACCACAAACGGTTGACCTAAATTGATCGACATTTCTTTTGACATCACCCGCGCAACAAAGTCTGATGCGCCTCCTGCGGGAAACGCAACAATCATGTTGACCTGCTTGTTGGGAAAGGTCTGAGCTGATAACGCCCCCGCTACCAGCAAACCCATCATTGCCATAAATGGCTTGATCCATTGAGACATCTTCATTTTTTTCTCCTTGTTGTAAAAAATAAATTAAGTAAACGCAAAATCAACTTCAGGCTTAAGCCCGCTGATGATGCGTGCAATGCTTTTACCCGAACCGCACGAGTGCGTCCAGCCGAGTGTTCCGTGCCCCGTATTCAAAAATAAATTGGGCACTTTGCTGCGTCCAATGATCGGCACATTGCTAGGTGTGGCAGGACGCAACCCCGTCCAAAACTGAGCTTGCGAAGCATCCCCAGCGCCGGGGAACAGCTCTTCGGTACGGCGCACAATCGCCTCGCATCTGATGCGGTTTAAATCACGGTCATAGCCATTGAGTTCCGCCGTACCCGCAATGCGCAATCGGTTACCGAGCCGCGAGAACACCAGCTTGAACTCATCGTCCGTCAACGAGACTTGATGGGCATAAGTGGCATCCAAAACAGGCATCGTGACAGAGTAGCCCTTGGCGGGATAAATCGGCAAATCAATACCCAGTGGCTTGGCGTAAAGAGGGCTCAAACTGCCCATTGCCAAAACATACGCATCGCCGCGAATGCGCTGGAATCGGCCTTCACTATCAGTTGCCTCCACGTGATCAATCGCCCCACCCACCGTACGCAGCGCCGTGATGGTGTGACTCATCAAAAATTGCACACCACGCTGTTTGCAATGCTCAACCAAACCACGTGCGAATTGATTAGCATCGCCCGACTCATCTTCTGCGGTATAGGTCGCACCGGCTAAACGCGGACGAATGTGCGCCAGTGCTGGCTCTAACTTGACCGCATCATCCGCACTGATCACGCGGCGCTCGCAACCCAGCTCGCGCATCTGCGCCGCAGGTGCTTCTGCCGCCGCAAACTCTTTGGGATTGGTATAAAAATGCAAGATGCCTTGCGTACGTTCGTCGTAATGCAAACCGATGCTATCGCGCAACGTGCGCAGCGTATCTCGGCTATACGTGCCAAGGCGCACAATTTGTTCAATGTTATGGCGCGTCCTTGCTGGGGTGCATTCACGCAAGAACTGCAACCCCCATAACCACTGGCGTGCGTCAAGGCGCAGCCGAAACAAAAGAGGTGCATCCTCCTTACCTAACCACTTCAACAATTTGAGCGGCGCACCTGGATTAGCCCAAGGCTCTGCGTGACTCACCGAGATTTGCCCACCATTGGCAAAACTGGTTTCGGCAGCAGGACTGGCCTGCCGATCAATCACCACCACCTCGTGACCTTGCTCACGCAAAAAATAAGCAGACGTAACGCCCAATAGGCCTGCGCCTAAGACAATGACTTTCATAGAAAGACTCCTAAAAGCTAGCCAAGTCGTCGCACCAAAAAGCGACGGCTGTGCTGCGGAGCCGCTCTCACTGTCCTTGGTACCTGAGAGATTCAACGCTTGAAAACACTTCAAACGCTTTGCTCCTTCGGTGCGTCACGCGATGGCCAACGAGGCATTCACGAGACGGCTCTCCAGACGGCAATTAAAAACAAGCAGTACATGAACCTGAGCGATTATGAGAGGTTGCGCCTTCGGTGACAGCGCACATGCCATAGTTGCGCTGCTCTCTCCTGCTAGGGGGTGATGGTACTTGGTTTTTCAGGGAAAGACCTACGCCCGTCCATCATCATGGCTAGATAGAATCACAGTATGAGCTACACCGAACCCATCCACAGCGACGATAGCGACAGTTCGTCTAGCGCGGTGTGCTCTCCGCCAACGCCCCTTGGTCATTCCGCCGAATTGCCATTGCCCTTCCCAACCACAAAAAAATCCCAATTCACCTTTATTGATTTGTTTGCGGGCATTGGTGGCATCCGATTAGGTATGCAAAACAATGGCGGGAAATGTGTGTTTACAAGCGAGTGGAATGACTTTTCTAAGAAAACATACCAGCAAAATTTTGGTGACGATCATGCATTTGTGGGTGACATTGTTCCTTATGAGCCAGAAGATGTACCTGACCACGATGTGCTGCTCGGCGGGTTTCCTTGTCAACCCTTCAGCATCGCAGGGGTGAGCAAAAAAAACTCATTGGGTCGCCCTCATGGATTTGAATGCACAACACAAGGCACTTTGTTTTTTGAAATAGCCACCATTCTTGCAGCTAAGCGCCCAAAGGCTTTTTTATTAGAGAACGTCAAAAATTTAATCTCTCACGACAAAGGCAATACGTTTAGCAGAATCATGGAGACACTCAGAGATGAGTTGAAATACGAGGTTCATTACAAAATTATTGATGGTCAACACTTTACCCCTCAGCATAGGGAGCGCATCATCATTGTGGGTTTTAGTCGGCCAACCAAATTTTCTTGGGATGATCTTCGGCTGCCGACACATCAACCTCGGCTAGAAAGTATCTTGCACAAGCTCGATGGCACCGAGCCCCTTTTACCGTGGGATGGCGAACGCTATTTCGACTCAAAAAAGAAAGCCGTTCAACCTCGCTACACACTCACGCCACGTCTGTGGGAGTACCTACAAGCCTATGCAAAAAAGCACAAGGAAGCGGGCAATGGCTTTGGCTTTGGCTTGGCTTATCCCGAGAGCGTGACGCGCACGTTATCTGCACGCTATTACAAGGATGGTTCTGAAATTTTGGTCTACCAAGGCAAGGCAAAACGCCCGCGCCGCCTAACACCACGAGAATGTGCAAGGCTTATGGGATACCCCGATACTTTCCAAATACCCGTGAGTGACACGCAAGCCTATCGTCAATTTGGCAACAGTGTGGTGATGCCTGTTATACAAGAGGTAGCTCGCATCATGCGCCCCCACATTTTGAAGTTAACCTCAAAAAAATGAAGCACGGGTATCTGTCCGAATATTTTTCAGGTATCGCCGCAAAGAGATTAAGCGCTGTTGAAACTGATTCGCTACGCTCACATCAGCATGAATGGAATGGCATCAGTGGGTTGCGTGAAATTTTAGGGAGCCTCAAGGCGACTTACACAGCAAAGCTCATGTACCTCAATGACTCTGATGATGATCCCATCATCGAGCAAACGACACTCAGCTGGTATGACGCTAGAGAGAAGCATCCCACGCGGACGGAATATCGCCTGTACTACCCAGCCACAGCATCGACGCTGAACAACGCCAATGTTGGTGATCTGTTGGTCATTGCAAAATGCCAAGACCAAAGCCTGCTCGTCATCGTTGCTGAAAACAATTCGAGCATCGCCAATCAAATTGAATGGCTATTTGGATTGTCAAACCTTGAACATCCGGGTTTTGCAGTCCGTGCGGGACTAGAGACCGAACAAGATCGCATTGCTTTTGCATCGCGCTTCATACTGGAGACTATTGGCGTAGAGAGTCGCATTTCAGAAGAAAATTTTTTGGAAGATATGTTGCGTAGATTCGATCGCTCATTTCCATCAACGAAAATTTTCTCTGCTTATGCTAGGTCAACACTCAGTGACATTGACCCAAACGACGACGCGGATCATGTACTCATGGCTTGGATGGAAAGAGAAGAAGTACTCTTTCGCACACTAGAGCGTCATTTAATCGCCGACCGATTAGCGAGCGGTTTTAGTGGCACCGTAGCATCAGGCTTGGATGTCGAGGGGTTTATTTCGTATTCTTTATCGATACAAAATCGTCGAAAAAGCCGCGCTGGTTATGCCTTAGAGAATCATTTAGAAAGTCTTTTTCAGTCGCGTGGCGTTCAATACACGCGCAATCCAACGACAGAGAACAAGGCTAAACCCGATTTTATTTTTCCTAACATCAAGAGCTATCAAGACCCTCATGTCCCCGCCGTACACCTAACCATGTTGGGCGTGAAAACAACCTGCAAAGATCGTTGGCGGCAAATCATGTCTGAGGCTGATCGCATTTCTCAAAAACACCTACTTAGCCTAGAAGCCGCCATATCGCAACATCAAACCAACGAGATGGCGTCAAGAAACGTGCAGCTCGTCTTGCCGCAAACTCTGCACAGCAGTTATCACAGTTCGCAGCAAAAGTGGTTGTTAAACGTCAAAGACTTGACCAACCTATTGCTTAAAAAACAGGCTGCGCGCTTTCATAGCTTCCCACCAGAGAAATAGCACGATCGTTCTTTTTTGCGTTACACTCGCGCCCTATGAGTGCCAGCAGCGCAAAACCCCCATCGAAAGCCGAACAAACCAAGAGCCATGTCATTGATGCGGCGCTGCGCCTCGCTTCGCAAATTGGGCTGGAGGGCTTATCCATCGGGGCTTTGGCCGAAGTCACGCAGATGAGCAAATCGGGGGTCTTTGCGCATTTTGGTTCGCGCGAGGAGCTGCAAATTTCTGTGGTGCGCGAGTATTTTTCACGTTTTGAGCGCGATGTGTTTGTGCCCTCGCTAGCCGCCCAGCGCGGTCTGCCACGCCTGCGGGCACTGTTTGCCCATTGGATGGTGCAAGTCGCGCACGAAATTCAATCGGGCTGCATTTTTATCAGCGGCGCGGTGGAGTTTGATGATCGCTCGGGGCCCGTGCGCGATGCGCTTGAACAATCCATGAAAACTTGGCTAACAGCGGTACGCCGCTCGGTTGCCTTGGCTATTGAGGCAGGGCATCTGTCCAAGGAGGTAGACCCTAAACAGGTCGTCTTTGAAATCCACGGACTGATCTTGGCGCTGCACTACGAGGCCAAGTTCATGAAGTCCCCCAAATCAATGGAACGCGCCAAAACGGGTTTCGAGAATTTAATCAAGCGCTATACAACTTAAAAGGAAGCACACCATGCCAATCTACACCCCTCCGCTACGCGATCTACAGTTTGTCATGCACGAGCTGCTGCAAGTGACCGAAACGTTCAAGCTCATGCCCAAGCATGCGGATTTAGATGCCGACACCATCAACGCGGTGTTAGAAGAAGGCGGCAAATTCACGGCTGGCGTGACCTTCCCCATTAACGCCAGCGGCGACCGCGAGGGCTGCGCACTAGACCCCGCCACGCATAGCGTTCGCACCCCCAAGGGCTGGAAGGAGGCCTACGCGCAGTACGTAGCAGGCGGCTGGCCAGCGCTGTCAGGCGATCCGCAGTGGGGCGGTCAAGGGCTGCCGATTGTGGTGAATCAAGCGTTCTACGAGATGCTGAACTCGGCCAACCAAGCTTGGACGATGTATCCTGGCCTTGCCCACGGTGCGCACGCCGCCATTGAAGCGCACGGCACAGACGAGCAAAAAACCACCTATCTGCCCAACATCACCAGCGGCAAGTGGCTGGGCACGATGTGCCTAACCGAGGCGCACTGCGGCACCGATCTTGGGCTGCTGCGCACCAAGGCCGAGCCGCAAGCGGACGGCAGCTATCGCCTAACCGGATCGAAGATTTTTATCAGCGGCGGCGATAGCGACTTTGCCGAAAACATCATCCATTTGGTGCTGGCGCGACTGCCCGATGCACCGGCTGGCAGCAAAGGCATCAGCTTGTTTTTAGTGCCGAAGTTTTTAGTCAACGCTGACGGATCGCTAGGCAAGCGCAACCCGATTGTCGTCACGGGTATTGAGCACAAAATGGGCATCAACGGCAGTGCCACTTGTCAAATGAGTCTGGACGGAGCCTACGGCACGATGGTGGGCGAGCCCAACAAAGGCTTGGCGGCGATGTTTGTGATGATGAACGCAGCGCGTATTGGCGTGGGCATGCAGTCGCTGGGGTTGACCGAAGTGGCGTATCAAAACGCACTGGCGTATGCCAAAGATCGCATTCAAATGCGCTCGCTCACGGGCACCAAAAACCTAGGCCAACCTGCCGACCCCATCTTGGTACACCCCGACGTGCGCAAACAGTTGCTCACAGCCAAGGCGTATGCCGAAGGTGGCCGAGCCATGAGCTTGTACTGCGCTTTGCTGATTGACCAAGAGCACCACCACCCTGACGAGCAGGTGCGTAAAGACAGCGCAGAGCTGGTGGCGCTGCTCACCCCCATCGTTAAAGCCTTCCTAACGGACAACGGTCACATTGCCACCAACGCTTGTATGCAGGTCTTTGGTGGACACGGCTTTATTAAAGAGTCGGGCATGGAGCAGTTCGTGCGCGATAACCGCATCAACATGATTTATGAAGGTACCAATGCGGTTCAGTCCTTGGACTTATTAGGCAGAAAAATTTTGGGTAATAACGGCGAGAGTCTCAAGAAATTTGGTAAACACATTGCCACGTTTGTGGCACAGGCCAAGGACGACGAGCAGCACGCCGATGATATGCAAGAGTTCATCACACCCTTGACCGAGCTGGCGCAAAAAATGACGGGCTTTACCACCGAAATCGGAATGCGTGCCATGCAAAACGCCAACGAAGTGGGCGCTGCCTCGCCCGAATATCTGCGCGTGGCGGGTCATTTGGTGTTTGGCTATTTTTTTGCCCGCATGGCGTACCTCTCTTTGCAAGCCCTTGCAGGCGGGGCTCGCCAAGGCGACACCGCGTTTTATCAAGGCAAGCTGCAAACCGCTCGTTTTTATTTTGCTAAGCTCATGCCCGAGACGCTCAGCTTAATGGCCACGGCTCGCACGGGTGCAATGGCTTTAATGGACACCGACGCGGCGCTGGTCTAAGCAGGCGCGTACCAACCATAGGATGTGCTTTATGAAACTCAAGTTACTGACACGACTGGCGCTGGGCAGCGCACTCGCGCTACTAGCACTGGCGGCGCAGGCCCAAATGACACCTGTAGGCACGTGGCACACCGTGGATGACGAAACGGGCAAGCCGTCCGCCGAAGTGCGCATCAGCGCCAACGACAAAGGGGAGTTAGTGGGGGTTGTGGTGAAAAGCTTGATGCCACCCGCCAGCACCGACGAGCCCCTTTGCTCCAAATGCGCAGATGACCGCAAAGACCAGCCCAAGCTGGGCATGGAGATCATCCGCGCCGCGCGGCAAACCACGGGCACCGATCTGTGGGAAGGCGGTAACATTTTGGACCCTAACAATGGCAAGGTCTACAAGCTACGCTTGATGCCGCTAGAGGGCGGTGCCAAGCTGCAAGTGCGTGGCTACATCGGCCTCTTTTACCAAACGCAAACGTGGCTGCGCGTCAAGCCATCGGCTACTCCAGCAAACTAAACCACCCAGCAACAAAGGATCGTGATGAATGACATTCTTGAACACATTGAAGCGGGCGTGATGACCCTCACGCTCAACCGAGTCGATAAAAAGAACTCGATCACCAGTGCCATGTACGGCAGCCTAGCCGACTCGCTAGCCAAGGCCAAAGAGGATGCGTCGGTTCGCGTCGTGGTCATCCAAGGTCATGCCACGATCTTTAGCGCGGGCAACGATATTGCGGACTTTCTGCACCGTCCACCGACCACGGGCGAAGCACCGGTCTTTCGCTTCTTGCACGGCATTGCCGCCTTTCCTAAACCGATGGTGGCGGCGGTGTGCGGGCCTGCGGTGGGCATTGGCACCACCATGCTGTTTCACTGCGACTTGGTCTACGCGGGCGACAACGCGGCTTTTTCTATGCCCTTTGTCAATTTGGGTATCGTGCCGGAGGCGGCCTCCAGCCTGCTTGTGCCGCAGATGTTTGGTTACCACCGCGCGGCCGAAGCGTTACTGCTGGGCGAGCCCTTTATGGCAGAGGCAGCATTAGAAGTCGGACTGGTCAACAAAGTGCTGCCACCCACCGAGGCCAACGACTACGCGCAAGGCGTAGCGAAAAAGCTGGCGGCTAAGCCACTCTCGTCGCTGGTTGCCACCAAGCGTCTGCTCAAAATGGGGCAAATGGATGCTGTGAAAAACCGCATGAACGAAGAAGGCGTGATCTTTGGCCAAATGCTGGGGGAGCCCCCCGCCAAAGAAGCCTTCAGTGCGTTTATGGAAAAGCGCAGGCCAGACTTTTCAAAAGTCTGAGTGTCAGCCTCATTTCCGAAGTCTTTAAGCGATGTCTGGTGAGCCACTCACCCATTTGACCATACTCTCAACTCCTTCTTGTGCAGAGACAACAGGTTGCCAATGAAGCATTTGGTTGACTTTAGTGAGATCGGAGACGAAGAAGCGTTGGTCACTCTCTCGCGCGAGAAGTTGGGTGTAGTTCAACTTGACGCGGGTTATTTGCTCAAGTAGTGCAAACAGCTCCAGTAGCGACAGACTATTGTCAATGCCACCCCCTACATTGAAGGCATGCCCCTTGACTGTATCGATGTGATGGACGGCAGCCATGTAGAGTCGTTTCATATCTTCGGCGTGTAGCACATCGCGCACTTGCTTGCCGTTACCAGAAATGGTGAAAGGCGCTGCATTTTTGTTTTTCGTAGCCTCTATGGCTTTTTGACAAAACCACCCTACCCACCCTTGATCATAAGTCGCAAACTGCCTGCCACCGTACATGGATGAATGCCTAAACACCACCGTCTTAAGCCCAAAGATGCGGGCGTAGTCCAGCATGTATTGGTCGGCGGCTCCTTTAGAGCAACCGTAAGGGGAGTGGAAGCTGAGCTGTGTTTGCTCGTTAATACCATTCGGATGCTCCACACACTGGTAACGAGACTGCGTCTGCTTGTAGGTGTATTGCTCTAAGTCACCGTAGACTTTGTTGGTCGATGAATACACCACTGCAGCGCTGGGCACATGTTGCCGCACGGCCTCCAATAGGTTATGGGTTCCCATCACGTTGACCTCAAAGTCCATTCGAGGGTTGGCTATCGACGTGGTCATGGCGACTTGCCCAGCTAAGTGAAATATCGCATCTGGTTTGAATGCCTGAATCACACGTGTGATGTCGTTTGCGTTGCGGATGTCTCCATGCACAAATGTAAATGCCCCTTGGGCTTGCAGCCAAGCCAGATTTTCACGTGAACCGTTGCGATAGAGATTGTCAAACACCATGAGTTCATCGCCGCGCGCTAATGCATCACATGCGAGATTGCTGCCTAAAAAGCCACAGCCACCCGTAATAAGTAGTTTCATTTTTTGAACTCCAGTTCTATTGTTTTCTTGATTCCAGCGTGTAAGTTAAATTGAGGAACCCAGCCTAGTTGGGTCATCAACGTCAAATTGGCTAAGCAATGCATGGTTTCACGGGCACGATAAGGTAATGCACCAAACAGCAATTCGGTACAAGATGCTGTCTGGTCATGCACCGCCTCAACAAATTCCCGAATGGTGGATGCAACACCAAAGCCGACTTCAATATCCTGCACAGCCTCTAGTTGATAGCGTTGCGTTAGCAGCGTGTCATAAGCGCTGACCACATCGTCAATGTAGATCAGGTCGCGCACCTGCTCGCCCGCCGTCAGCTTTAACACGGAGTCGTTACGCTTGCATGCGTGCAACACATGCGTTGTGAACTTTGATGCATCATCCCCTGGGCCATACATATGCTGGAGCAATACATTTATGAACCTTAATTGACCGCCTGATGTGGTTGCTAGCATGCGGCCTAATTGTGCGAATTGGTTTTTACTGAATGCATAGGGACTTACTTCAGGTGCCAAGGCACTACCCGTGTTGATGAAGCTGACAGGCTGTGCGACATGTTGCAGAGCTTGCAAAATGACAAGCCCCAAGCGCACATTGACATCAAAAAGTTGCAGGTTGGTTTCACCTTGCCGACCGTAGGCGCAAGCGGTGTGAACGACGACTTCGGGTTGAACTCTTTTTACAAAACCATCGACTTCAGCGTCGGTCGTGCAGCGACCCATCTCAAATACCGCCTCTAAACCATGTAGCCGATCTAGCTTTGAGGTTGGTCGCAGCAATAAGGCCACTTGGTGTCCAGTCTTTTCCCAATGCACAGCTAGCGCACTGCCCAAAAAACCACTAGCACCCGTTACAAGTATTTTCACGCTGTGACCTGACTTAAAAATTCACACCCAGATAAAGCTCAATCTTTTGCGCTGCAAACTCCAGCATCTCATGGGTCAGTGCGGGCTGCACGCCGATCCAGAAAGTGTTGTTCATGACGTTGTCGGTGTTTGTCAAATCACCACTGATGCGGTGGTTGACTCCAATCATGTAAGGCTGGCAGGTTAGGTTACCGGCAAACAGTAGGCGAGTGCCGACTCTGTTTTGATCCAAGTAAGTGAGCAAATCCAACCGGGTGACGGGGCAGTTGTCCTTCAAGGTAATGGGAAAACCAAACCACGAAGGGTCTGAATGCTCCGTAGGCTGGGGTAAGTGCACGAACTCCTCGCAGTCTTTCAGACGCGCTTTTAGAAAGGCGAAGTTGTCTTTGCGAGCTTGGATAAAAGCCGGGGCTTTATCCAATTGAGCCAAACCGCAAGCGGCTTGCATATCCGTAATTTTGAGGTTGTAGCCTAGGTGGCTGTAGGTGTACTTGTGGTCATAGCCCTCTGGTAGCTTGCCCAGTTTCTGACAAAAACGTTTGCCACAGGTGTTGTCTTTGCCAGGGGCGCAATAGCAGTCTCGCCCCCAATCGCGAAAACTCTCAGCAATGGTTTTGAGCTCGTCGTTGTTGGTGAACACCGCACCGCCTTCGCCCATGGTGATGTGATGCGCTGGGTAAAAACTCAAGGTGGCAATGTCGCCAAAGGTGCCCACCATTTGACCACGGTAAGTTGAGCCCAGTGCATCACAGCAGTCTTCCACCAGCCACAAGTTATATTTTTTGCAAAGGGCGGTAACTTTATCCAAATTAAATGGATTGCCCAGCGAGTGCGCCAGCATGATCGCCTTGGTCTTGGGGCCAATGGCAGCTTCTATTTTGTTAGCGTCGATGTTGTGCGTTAGGCGATCTACGTCAACAAACACGGGCACAGCACCAAATTGCACAATGGGATTGACGGTCGTGGGGAAGCCAGCGGCAACGCCAATGACTTCGTCCCCTTTTTGAATGGCGCGTGCGCCTAGCTTGGGAGAAGTTAGTGTGCTGAAGGCCACCAAGTTTGCCGAAGAGCCGGAGTTGACGGTGATGAGGTGCTTGATGCCGATGAACGCTGCGAGTTTTTTCTCAAATTCGGCGTTGAACCGCCCCGTGGTGAGCCAGCCATCCAGCGAAGCTTCGACCATATTTTTCAATTCGTCAGCACCCACGACTTTGCCCGACGGAGGGACAACCGTCAAACCCGGCAAGAATGCTTGAGGTGCAAAAGCGATGGCCGCGTATTCATCAACGAGTTGTGCGATTTGTTCGCGCAGGACTTTAGTTTTGACGTTTTCCATAGAGATTTTTGGTTTTTTCAGTAGGGAATGGGGGAATGGGTCAGCGCCTGATAAGCCTGCAATTGGGTCAGCGTCAATTGGCGCATATTGGCACCTGCTTGGCGCTGTTTAGACCAATCGATGATGAGTTCCAAAGCATCTTTTAGACGTAAGTTGGGATGCCAGTCAAGACGACTGCGAGCCTTGGAGATGTCCAATTTCAGGTAATGAGCCTCGTGTGGATGATCGTCCGTATCGATTTGCCATTGAGCATCAGCACCCCACAGCGCGGCCATTTGCTCGACGATCCAACGGACTGACTTGGCATCTTCGTCGTTAGGGCCAAAGTTCCAGCCTTGCGCGAAGTCGGAGCCATGCTCAAACAGCTTCTCAGCCAGTGTGAGGTAGCCACGCAAAGGCTCCATCACGTGTTGCCAAGGGCGAATGGCGTGGGGGTTACGGATATTGACCGTGCGGCCTTGCTCAAAAGCAGCCAGAATGTCGGGGATCAATCGATCCTGCGCCCAGTCACCGCCCCCAATGACATTTCCCGCGCGAACCGTAGCGAGGCCAACGCCATGCTCGGCATACTTGTCGGCATTGAAAAAGGAAGATCGATAAGCCGCACTGACCAGCTCTGCACAGCCTTTGCTGTTGCTATAAGGATCAAAACCGCCCATGGGTTCATTCTCGCGATAGCCCCAAACCCATTCGCGGTTTTCATAGCATTTATCCGTCGTGATGTTGACCACTGCTTGAACGCTGGACGTGTTGCGCACGGCTTCTAATACATGCACCGTGCCCATGACGTTGGTGGAATAGGTCTCCACGGGGTTTTGGTAGGAGTAGCGCACCAGAGGCTGCGCTGCCATGTGGATGACGATCTCAGGCTGGTACCGGGCGAAGACGGCTTGCAGCTTGGCTAAATCTCGGATGTCACCCATCACGCTTGTCATGCCCTGAGCCACATTGGCTGTCTTAAACAAACTGGGGTCTGTGGGTGGAGCCAAAGCGTAACCTGTTAGCTGCGCGCCCATGGACTGAAGCCACAGACTGAGCCAGCTACCTTTGAAGCCCGTGTGTCCCGTTAACAAGACACGTTTACCCTGCCAGAAAGCGGGATTCATGTCCACACCTTCCACGGAGCCCTGCCCGATTGCCATAACTCTTCTAGGTGCACTTTGTCGCGCAGGGTATCCATGGGCTGCCAAAAACCATGGTGCTGGTAGACTGCTAAATGACCTTCTCGCGCTAGGCACTCCAAAGGTTCACGCTCCCAAGTGGTCGTGTCGTCGGTGATGTAGTTAATCACGTCTGGCGAGAGCACAAAAAAACCGCCGTTGATCATGGCTCCGTCACCCTTGGGCTTTTCCGTAAAACTGTTGACTTTGTCGCCTTTCAGATCAAGAGCGCCAAACCGACCCGGCGGAATCGTTCCAGTGAGCGTGGCTTTAACGTTTTGTGCTTTGTGAAAAGCTACCAACTCGGTGATATTGATGTCTCCCACGCCATCGCCATAGGTAAAGCAAAAAGATGCTTCGTTTTTCACGTAATCGGCCGCACGCTTTAAGCGCCCGCCTGTCATCGTGTTATCTCCCGTGTCTACCAAGGTGACACGCCAAGGTTCAGCATGGCGCTGGTGGACTTCCATGCTATTGGTGCTCATGTCGAAAGTGACATCGGACATATGTAGAAAGTAGTTGGCAAAGTACTCTTTGATGACGTAGCCCTTGTAGCCACAACAAATAACGAAGTCATTGATGCCATGGTGAGAGTAAGTCTTGAGTATGTGCCACAAGATGGGCTTACCGCCGATTTCAATCATGGGCTTGGGTCGAGTCGCGGTTTCTTCAGAGATGCGAGTGCCGAGACCTCCGGCAAGAATGACAGCTTTCATTTTTTACGTTACCCTCAGTTTTGTGCGTCCGCCGATATGGCACTCTCCCGGCTTTTCCGGGCGGTTCAATTGTTTCTGAACTTCAACGTTTTGAGTGTAATCGAGCAAGTTTATCCAAGCACACCCAGCCAGCACGCCATACGCCAGCGCCATCAAGGAACGCTCTGCCCTAGCATTGTCATAACAGTTGGGAGTAACTGCTGCACTCATCCTTGAGCCACCCGCACCATCATCTGCGCTAGTCGGTGCAGCGCCTGCCACGGCTGGCTGGGCCAATCGGGGTGTTCCAGTCCTTTGACCACGCCATCGACTTGATGTGCCGCCAGCAGCAGTTTATTGACGGCACTGCCTTGGATGCCCGGCATGATGCGCTCGAAATGCTTTTCTTTAGCGCCCCAGATGCGGTTGTCGCGCAGTGCCAGCGCTAGCGGCTTGCCGGCCGACATGCTGTCAGCCACCCGTTTGATGGCGCGTATGTCTTCGGCCAGCGCCCAGTGCACCAGCACCGCCGCCTCGCCCTCGGCCTCCAGACCATCGAGCATGCGCTGCGTGCGCTCGGCTCGCCCGGCCAGCACAGCGTCGCTGAGTTTGAAGACGTCGTACCGCGCCACGTTCATGACAGCGGACTCAATCTGCGCCAGCGTGAGCTCTCCTGCCGGATAAAGCAGCGCCAGCTTTTGCACCTCTTGGAAAGCGGCAAGCAAGTTGCCTTCGACACGATCAGCAAAAAACTGCAAGGCTTGTTGTCCCTCGGGGCCCGCTTGCACACGCTGGCCTTGCGCATGCAGCCTTTGCGCGATCCACTGCGGCAGCGCCGCGCGCTCCACGGGATCAATTTTGATGGTCACGCCAAAGCTCTCCAGCGCAGCAAACCACGCACTGCTTTGCGTGGCTTTATCAAGGCGCGGCAGCAGCACAATGGTCAGTACGGCCTCGTCGCCCTTGGCAAGCTCGGCTATTTTTTGCAAAGCGCTGCTGCCTTCTTTGCCCGGCTTGCCCGTGGGAATGCGAATGTCGATGATTTGCTTGTCGCCAAAAAGTCCCATCGATTGCCCCGCACGCTGCACTTCGCTCCAGTCAAAGTGAGCCCCTTGCACCGTGAAGCTGGTGCGCTCGGTAAACCCCTGCGCACGTGCGGCTTGGCACAGGGTGTCGTGCGCCTCCATTTGCAGCAGCACCTCGTCACCGTGCACGGTGTAGAGCGAGCGCAAGCCCTTTTGTAAGTGTGCACCAAGTGCCGATGGGCTAAGCTGCATCAGACGCGCCCACCACTAAAGCGATTGAATCGCCGCCAAACGCCGCAGCAGCTGGCGCACGATGTCTTGTTGCATATCGCGGTAGAGCAGCTGCTCTTCGGCCTCTTTGGCCAGCGCGGCCGATTCCGAATAACTTTGCTCGCGCTCTTGCAGTATCTCGACTTCATCGAGCAGCGGCTTACCTTGCGGCGTGAAGAGGGAGAAGCGAAACCGCACGCGCAATTGCACGGCGTTGACTTGCCCGTTCGCGCCAGTACCCACGACCACGCGCTCGCGCTGCTCTTGCAGCGGACGCAGCACCACCTGCGCTTGGCTGGCACCCGCCGCATCGTCCACCACGGTGAGGCCTTGCGCCGTGGCCTGCCGCTTAAAGTCAGCGCCGATGGGGGAGTTGGGAGCAAAGCCAGAGAGCACGGTTTTGAAGGCAAAATGGCCAAATGACGACTGACCACGTAGCTGGAAGCCGCATCCTACAAGGCTTGCAGAAGCAATGCCGCCACAAGCCAATACAGACAAGGCTTGCAGGCAATGCCGCTTTGAAAAATGGCCTTCTAAGCGCATCGCATCACACCACGAGGTTGACCAAACGACCCGGCACCACGATGACTTTTTTGGCCGCCGCGCCATTGGCTTGTTTGATGAAAGCATCGCTTGCCAGTGCTGCTGCTTCAATGGCAGCTTGATCGGCGTTGGCGGGCACCACCAGCTTGCCACGCAGCTTGCCGTTGATTTGCAGCATCAGCTCGACCTCGTCACGCAGCAAAGCGCACTCGTCCACCGTGGGCCAAGAAATGTCGAGCAAATCACCACAGCACGCCGCGTATTCAAGATCGCGCCACAGCTGAAACGTAATATGCGGACACACGGGATACAGCACGCGCAGCAAGATCGACACGCACTCGGCCAGTGCCACCGCATCGGCATCAGACAGCAAACTGCCATGCGGCGCATCCTCCAGCGTGTTGAGCATCTTCATAACCGCCGAGACCACGGTGTTGTATTGCATGCGCTCGTAATCGAAATGCGCTTGCTTGAGGATGGTGTGAATCTCGCGGCGTAGGTCTTTTGCGGCTTGGCTAAAAGGCAAATCCAGCACCAACCCATCGGCGTTGGTTCTGGGCGCGTGAATGCCTGTGGCAATGCGCTGCCGATGCTTGATCGCAAAGTTCCACACACGGCGCAAGAAGCGGTACGAGCCTTCCACCGCCGCATCGTTCCACTCCAGCGTGGCCTCGGGCGGCGCGGTAAACATCATGTACAGCCGCGCGGTGTCGGCACCGTAGCGGTCGATGATGTCTTGCGGATCAACGCCGTTGTTCTTGGACTTGGACATGGTGCCCACGCCTTCG
>CAZAIW010000018.1:0-6157 GCA_964485285.1 uncultured Burkholderiaceae bacterium
GTTCTCGACCATGCAGAAGAAAAGCCTCTTCTAGCTGCTCAAGGTTGTTGTACTCCAGCACGATGGTGTGCTGTGCCACGTCTAGTGGCACACCTGCACTTGTCGGATGACCAAAGGTAGCGAGTCCTGAGCCTGCTTTGACGAGCAGGGCATCAGCATGGCCGTGGTAGCAACCCTCAAACTTGATGAGTTTGGTGCGTCCCGTGACACCACGGGCAAGTCGTATGGCGCTCATCGCTGCTTCGGTTCCTGAACTGACGAGTCGAACCATCTGCATGGAGGGCATGTGCCTTAAGATTTCTTCGGCAAGCTCAATTTCGCGCTCGGTAGGGGCGCCAAAAGAAAATCCGGTCTGCGCAGCCTTTATGACGGCCTCTACCACATCGGTGTGACCGTGCCCAAGAATCATCGGTCCCCATGAGCCAATGTAGTCGGTGTAGCGCACGTTTTCCGCGTCCCAGAGGTAGGCACCTAAGGCACGGCTAATAAATCGCGGTGTCCCGCCCACAGCCTTAAATGCGCGCACGGGTGAATTAACGCCCCCGGGAATGACTTGGCAGGCGCGTGCAAAAAGCTCGGTGTTGGATTTCATGAGTGATGGAATAAAGGTTGACGATTGAATGATGAGCGCGTGAGACTAGCTAGAATCGTGTGATTGTAAGAATGTGCTTTGGTGCAATGGAGAGAACGATGGAAAATAAAACTTGGATGTGCCTTATTTGCGGTTGGATGTATGACGAATCGCAAGGGGCACCTGAAGATGGTATCGCTCCAGGAACGGCGTGGGCGGATGTACCCATGAATTGGGTGTGCCCGGAGTGTGGTGCGCGAAAAGAAGACTTTGAGATGGTCAACATCTAGTCGTCGAGCAAATTGAAGACTTGTCCATGAAAGTTCTCGTCATCGATGACAGTAACACGATTAGGCGTAGTGCCGAAATTTTTTTAAAACAAGCCGGGCATGATGTCGTCCTTGCGACGGACGGATTTGATGCTTTGGCTAAGGTCAATGACAACTGTCCGGACATTATTTTTTGTGATGTGCTAATGCCGCGTTTAGATGGATACCACACGTGTATGTTGCTGAAGAGTAACCCGCGATTTGCGCCAATTCCCTTAGTGATGCTGTCGGCAAAAGACGGTGTTTTTGACTTGGCTCGTGGGAAAATCGTAGGGTGTGAGGCTTATCTAACCAAGCCCTTTACGAAAGATCAGCTACTGCAAACCATCCAAAAGCAAATGGAGAAATCGGCATGACCGTTAAAAAAATTCTGATTGTTGATGACTCCAAGACCGAGCAGGTTTTTTTATCAGAGCTACTCCATGAAGAAGGCTATCAAACCCAAGTGGCATCCGATGCCATTGAAGCGAAGAGGGCGATTGAGGTCGAGCGCCCCGATTTAATTTTGCTTGATGTGGTGATGCCAGGGCAAAACGGATTTCAGTTTGCGAGGTCTTTATCACGCGATCCAGCACATGCCGACATCCCCATTATTTTGTGTACGAGTAAGGATCAGCAAACCGACCGTGTGTGGGGGCTGCGTCAAGGTGCTAAAGACTATATTGTTAAGCCGGTTCACAAGCATGAGTTACTAGAGAAAATGGCCGCACTCCAAGTTTAATGTTGAATGTATGAGTACAAAAGAAGCGCTGTCAGATTTCCAAAGCCGTTTAGCGAAACGATTAAGCATCTCTGATCGCGAACAAGCAACTGCCGAGTCGGCTTATTGGCTGGCGGTTGTTGCGGGCGCGGATCGGTGCTTGCTACCGCTCAGTCAGTCGGGTGAAATTTTCCCTTGGGTGGAACCTCAATCGATCCCGTACACGACGGACTGGTTTTTAGGTGTGGCTAACTTGCGTGGTGCACTTTGTGGTGTGGTGAGCTTGTCCAAGTATTTAGGCACCTATCTTCCGCACGGTCAGCATGAGGATATGAAGTTGAATACGCAAGAGCGCAGGCTCATCGGATTTCATCCTTCACTTGATGTCCATACAGTCTTAGTTATTGATCGTTTGTTAGGCTTGAAAAATCGTGGGCAGATGGTAAAAGTGGATGGTGAGATTTACCGTGACGAAGCCAACTTGACTTGGCGAGAGATTGATTTAAAGCACCTCTCTAGAAATCCAACCTTTATTAGCATTGCGCAATAGTCGAATCCCAAAGAAAGACAATGATGGATACTTTAATTTTGAATCAAGCGACCAAGAACCTGTTTCTAAAATCTTCCCATTTGATGGACGATGTAAAGTTCGCTCGGTTGCAGCGTGCGGCGCGTATTGTTTTTGTGGTTGCGATTATTGCATTGGTTTTTATGACCATTAGCTTATTGACTCAATCAGATCGAGTCACAAGGCAAACCAATGCGGTGGGGCAGTCCATGCTTTATTCGCAGCGCATTGCTAAGTCGGTTACGCAAGCTTTTAGTGGGACACCTACTTCGTTTTCCGACTTAAGAGATAGCAGTGAAGCCCTCTCCAAAAATGTGATGGCACTCAAAATGGGGGATGGCCAGCTCAATATCGAGGCGCTGCCCAATGAGATGCAAACGGAGCTGCAAAATGTTGGGCTTAGTGTTGATCGGACATATAAAAGTGCCCGAGTGATTCTGACGCACAAAGAGCTTCTGACGGGATTAGGCGCTACGTTGCAAGGGATCAATCGGCGATCCTTGGAGTTGTTTGAGGTCGCTGAGTCGGTGGCATCACTGAAGCTACAGCAAAAAACCTCTGCGCAAGAAATTGCCATTGCCGGCGAGCTTGTGACGTTAGCGCAGCGCATGGGTAAATCGGCTGGTGAGTTTTTGGTTCCCGATGGATTGAGTCCACAGGTTGCACAGGTGGCTTTTGTTTTGGGTAAAGACTTAAACACATTTAAGGATCTTTCTCAAAATTTGGAAGGGCGCTACATCGATAGCAAATCAAAAGCCGCAGGCAATAAAGAAATTCGTGAGCGCTTAGATGCGATGTTGCGGTTGTATGAAGACACCAATCAACAAGCTAAGGTGATTTTTGATAATCTTCCCAATTTGATTGCCGTGCGCGATGCACAAGGTGTCATTGTGGCGGATGCGGAGGTTCAGCGTAAGCAATTGGAAGCCTTGCAGTTGAAGCTCTCCAAGCAAGGCGAGATGGATGCTTTGGTGATTGTGGGACTCGGTGTGCTGGCCTTGCTGGCCTTGCTGGCGGCTGGCGCACTGGTGTATTTACAAGTGCAAGATGTGCGTAGACGTCAAACAAAAATGGAGGCAGAAAGACTGACTGCTTTGCAGCTTGAGTCAGAAGCCAAGCGTGTTAACGATGCCAATCAAGCCGCGATTTTGCGACTCATGAATGAGATGCAAAACGTGGCGGATGGCGACTTAACTCAGACCGCTACGGTGACCGAGGATATTACCGGTGCGATTGCAGACTCGGTTAACTACACGGTGGAAGAGCTCAGGGTGCTGGTGGGGAATGTGCAAAAAACTTCTTCGCTGGTGACGAGCACCACCGGCCAAGTAGAAAGTGAATCGAAGCAACTACTGTCCTTGGCAAATCAGCAGTTGATTGATACCCATCAGGCGCGGCAGGCCATCTTATCGATGGCTGATCGCATCACATCTATCTCGGGCTTGGCAGATGAATCTTCTAACGTTGCTAAACAGTTCTTGACGGCTGCCAATTCCGGCTTGTCGGCCGTGCAAGGAACCATGAGCGGGATGAACACGATTCGCAATCAAATTCAAGAAACGGCGAAGAGGATGAAACGACTCGGCGAGTCCTCACAAGAGATTGGCGAAATTACAGACTTGATTTCAGATATTACCGAACAAACCAACGTGCTAGCGCTCAATGCGGCGATTCAAGCTGCATCGGCTGGTGAGGCGGGACGCGGATTTACCGTGGTTGCAGAAGAGGTGCAACGCTTGGCTGAGCGTTCTGGCGATGCGACACGGCAAATTTCTAATCTGGTGAAGGCTATTCAGGTCGATACCCAAGAGGTTGTGGCATCCATGGAGTTATCCACCCATGGTGTGGTTGCTGGCGCTCAGTTGTCGGAAAACGCTGGTGCAGCTTTAGCAGAAATTGATCGTATTTCTCAGCAATTAACGCAGCTCATTGATCGCATTTCGGCGGCAACGACCAGCGAGGTAAAAGAGGCCGGTGTGGTGGCGGAGACCATACGAAATATTTTTGAGGAAACAGAAAGGGTCAGTGATGGTACGAAGACCAATGCCGCGATGGTTCACGAGTTATCGCAGATGGCGGAAGAACTGAAAAAGTCGGTATCTAGATTTAAATTGGCCTAAGCAGCGGGTCTTGTCACATGTCAACGCCACATACCTCTGCGCTGGTCTGGATAGGTGAAGAAGTTCGGATCACGCTTGAGGATTTTGATGCCAGCGTCCATTCATTGGGTTTGGCGACAAACGAGCAAAGACCCGCCCTTCTCGCGGCCAGTGCCCAAAAAATAGCCACGATCATGGGTGCTCTCGACGTGGCGCATTGCGAAGCTGTGTTGCGTTATGCAAGCGCACTGCAGCAAATTATCTTCTGGTGGCGTGATGATCCCTCATCGGTGACATCCCAAGCGATTGCCATCGTCAGAGCTGCCAATCGCAGCCTGTGTGATTACTTGTCCGATACGCAAAAAGGTGTCGCGCTGATCGAAATAGCCTTGTTTGCCGACTACCAGCGTTTATGTGGACTTCTTGGGCGCGAATGCTTCCCTTTTGATCTGTGGTCTACGGCGGAATCTGATCGGTGTGTGCAGCTGTGGTCGCGCGAGCAGCCGCAGTTGCTCACGCATGCGCAGCAAAGGTTGGACAAACAAGGCGTTCATCACCCGGACTTTCTTGCGTTGGACAGTTGTCTGCTCAATGTCATCCGTCAGTTCGATCCTGCGTCGTCCACAGCCCTGCAACGGGCCTGTGATCAACGTGCGCTACAAGACCCCTCACAGGCGCTTGTAGCGGCACTGCTGTCTAGTGTTGTGCAAGCAACGGTTGAGCGCTACATGGAGTTAGATATTTTCCTCAAGCGTTACTTGCTCACCAGCTTGAATTGGTTAAAGAGCCGGGCCGTGGACGAAGTGTTTTTGCATCAATCCGTTTTCTTTGCTTTTTTAGCATGGCAAGCTAAGCAGAGGCAACAGCGTGAACTCACGAGCGATGAACACCCAGCTTCCGATATGGATGATTTGGCAAAGCTCGCACAGTGGCGGCTCGTCGAGGGGGCTGCATATAGCCTTGCGTACTTTGATACCGAGCTTCGAGCAAAAATTGCACAAGCTCAGCAGGCAGTGGCACATACGGCACAAGTGTGGGCCGACTATTGCCTGATTGAGCCGGTGGATCAACCGACACATGTGTCGCTTAGCGAAGTCTGTTTAGTGTTTGAAAAAATGGACGCTGCGCTGCAAGCGGTGCACCCCAGTGCCGCTCGGCTGGGGAACATTTTTAGTGTCATGATTCCTGATAAAAAATGCCACGCCAAGCGCGAGGTTCAGGTTGAAATTGCTAGCTTGCTCATTGTCATTGAGTCCATGCTATCGATCACAAGAGGACGTGAGCAGTCTGAGTTAGAGGCGCAATTCTCCGATTTGGCCAAGCGAATCGAGGCGCTTAAAAACAACCAACCTGTGGGTGAATACGAACCTTGGATGTTGCGCTTACAGAAGCATCGGTATTTGCAACAGGCGATGACCAGCATGACCGATCAGTTGGGTCACAACTTACGCCAAATGGAAGGCATTCTGGAACGCGCCTGGGGACCATTGGGACAGGTGGATGAACTGTCATTGATTCCCGATCAATTGGGACAGATGCAGGCTATCGGGCAGTTACTGAAGCTGGATGACTTCGCCAGTGGTGTGGCCCAGTTACGAGACCATGTCCAGGTACTCTTGCAAAATCGTGCCATGGCGGGTATGGGCGCAGAGGCGCAAAAACAATTGGCCGCCGATGTCGCGCATCTTGGGCTGATGCTCAATACATGGTCTTATAGACCCGAGTCCCTAGCGGGTGAGCACGAAAAACCGACGCTAGACGAGCGCACACGAGAAAAACCTGAGCAACAAAAGGCGGGGCAGCAAGAGCCGGTGCAGGAAGCGTCGATGCAGGAAGACTCCACCCCAGCAGAATCGACACTGGAAGAGCCCCTAGAACACACCTTTTTAC
>CAZAIW010000018.1:6167-18186 GCA_964485285.1 uncultured Burkholderiaceae bacterium
GCAGCAAGCCAATCGGGACATCGAAAAGTTGCGACTGGATTCAGACGATCATGATGCCTTGGTCGATTTAAGGCGCGCATTTCACACTTTAAAAGGCGGTGCGCGCGTGGTGGGACTTGTCGATTACGGCCAAGCCGCGTGGTTGCTTGAGCAGCAGTTGAACGAGCATTTGACGCAGGCTGCGGCGATAGATGACAGGCTGCTTGATGTCTGCGCACATCAGGTGACTCAGATGCAAGTTTGGACGCAGACCTTGCTGGCACAACCCATCATGGATGCATCTGCGATTGACTGGCAACTCGCCCAGCTCCAGCGGACGCTTGATGATTTGAGGGGTGCGACTTGGCCTGTGCAGCCCATGCAATTGCCGTCTTCCGATTTATTGGATTTACCCGTCGCTGCACAAGCGCCAGAGGCTGTGCAGCAGACCACGGTGCAAGAGTCGCCTGCTGCGGCTCGTGTGCGGGACGATGAGACGCAAATCAAGCGCATTGGCGACTTGCGCATATCGATACCTTTGTACCAAGCCTATTTGAATGAGAGTGATGAATGGTCGCGGCAGTTGGCGCTCTCGCTCTCGGAATGGGCACTCGATGACAGTCAAGCCCTACCCGCTCAGGCGCTGATGTGGGCGCACTCCTTAGCCGGTAGCTCCGCCACCGTTGGATTTCAAAACGGTGCGCAACTCGCTAAATTGATTGAGCGAGTCATTGAGCGCATCCAGACGCAAAGCGTCAACACGGGTGATGTCGCGCCCTTGCTGTCGCATGCCACAGACGAATTAAGGCGACTGCTCCATCAGTTTGCAGCTGGATTTATGAAGGCCGCTGATCCCACCTTGCTCGCACAGTTGCAAGCCTATGTGGATGATGGTGCGGTGAGTCCACCCGCTCAAGCCGCTGGCGTGGATACGGAAATGCTTCAGCTCTTTGACGAGGAATCCGATCAATTGATGCTAGCGTTAGGTGCTGCACTGCGTGCTTGGGCGCAAGCGCCGCAGATCGACGAACATCGCGCACAAGCGCTACGCACCCTGCACACCTTAAAAGGCAGCGCACGGTTGGTAGGCGAGCAAAAGATAGCTCAGGCAGCGCATGATTTGGAGTCAAAAATTGAAGCGCTGGCTGGCACGCCAGATACCACTCGCATACAGGTATTGCTGCATGACTACGACCAGATCACAGGCTTGTCGGCAGCGCCCACATTGACTGCCGATGCTCATACAGCTCGGTTGCCAAGTTTGGATGCGCCTGCGCTACCCGTTGAGACGATGCGCGTACAGACCAGTACGATTGATCGCTTAGTCAATCAAACCGGCGAATTGATGACCGCCCGTGCTCGCTTGGAGGCTGAGATGGCGCGTTCCCTGCGTACCGTATCGGACATGTCGGTACAAGTGCAGAGGCTGCGTGATCAGTTGCGTGAGATGGAGTTGCAAACCGAATCACAGCTCCAATCGCGGCAAGCGCAAGTAGGCGATGGTGTACACGAGTTTGACCCCCTTGAGCTAGATCGGTTCACGCGCACGCAAGAGCTGGCTCGCTTTATGGCCGAGGCGCTTAGCGATATTTCTACCTTGCAGCGCAGCTTGCAGCGCGGTTTGAATAGCGCAGAAGATGATTTGGCCGCACAACTGCGCCAAACGCGCGACCTACAGCGCCATCTGCTGCGCACACGTATGGTCGAGTTTGACTCCATCAACGAACGCTTGCATCGTTTGGTACGCCTCACCAGCCAAGAGCTGGGTAAATCGGTTGATTTGTCAATCCACAACGGCACGCAAGAGATTGATCGCTCGGTGTTAGAGCGGATGCTGCCTGTGTTTGAGCACTTGTTACGCAATGCGGTCGTGCATGGCATTGAGCTGCCTCATGATCGAGAGGCGAAAGGGAAACCGCTGCAAGGACAAATTCGTATCCAGTTGACGCAGCAAAGTAATGATGTGATCTTGACCCTGCAGGATGATGGCAAAGGCATTGACTACACCGCCTTGCGCGAAAAAGCACGTCAGCGCCGTGATGGCTTCGATGCGCACATGGACGATGCTGAACTGATTTTCATGTCGGGACTGAGCACCGCCAGCGAAGTGTCGGAGTTAGCCGGACGCGGCATTGGAATGGACGTTGTGCGCAGCCAAATACTGGCCTTGGGTGGTTTGATTGAAGTTCACTCCACCGGCGAAGTTGGCACAACGTTTCGCTTAGTTCTGCCGCTCACGACGGCGGTCACGCAAGTCGTGTTGGTACGCGCCGGCACGCAGATGATAGGGATCGCTGGTAACCTCGTGAGCAATATCGTGCGCGTGAAGGCACCGTCGCTACATGCATCGATGCAAAGCAAAACCTTGATTCATGGCGATCAAACTTTCGGACTTTATGACTTGGGACAACTGCTGCAATACTCCACACTGGCAGCGGATAGGGAGCTGCCGACTCAAAGCGTCATATTGCTGCAAAGTGCAGCTCAATCGATTGCGCTGCGCGTGGATGAGGTACTAGGCAACCAAGAGGTGATGGTTAAAAACCTAGGAACACAACTCGCGCAAATGCCTGGTTTGTCGGGCATGACGGTGTTGCCCACAGGACAGACGGTGTTGATCTATAACCCGGTTGCGCTAGCAGCGGTCTACGGCGTGAACTTACCAGATTGGACGATCGATCAAACGGCGGCTGCACAAGGTCAGGCGGGGCATGCTGCTGTTGCCCACCGAGCTGCCGGGCAGCCTCAAGCGCCGCTGGTCATGGTGGTGGATGACTCCATTACCATGCGCCGCGTCTTGCAACGGTTCTTGCAGCGCGAGGGTTATCGTGTTGTCGTTGCAGCCGACGGCTTATTAGCCCTTGATGCCCTGCGGCTAGAGCTGCCCTTGCTGGTGCTGTCGGATGTGGAGATGCCGCGTATGGACGGCTTTGAGCTGCTGCGCACGATTCGATCTTCTGAGCGAATGCGCGATCTGCCGGTGGTGATGATCACCTCGCGCATTGCCGATAAACACCGTGATCATGCTAAGGCATTGGGGGCGAACGAGTACTTAGGCAAACCCTATTCGGAAGACGAGCTGCTACAGGTCTTGCGGCGCTATGCAGGCTCCATCACGACTTTGCCCTAGCGACTAAAATAGTGCGCTTGTCTGGTTGGCCATCATGGCTCAGCCTTGCCGCCGTAGTTCAATGGATAGAACGAGTGCCTCCTAAGCGCTAAATACAGGTTCGATTCCTGTCGGAGGCACCAGTCTTGCTAAGGCTCACACCATCAAGCGCGCAGCTTAAAGCGCTGGATTTTCCCGGTTGCCGTTTTAGGCAACTCGGCAATGCATTCAATATGACGCGGATATTTATGCGGTGCCAGTTTCGTTTTGACAAAGGCCTGCAACTCTTGGATGAGTGCGTCGCTGGCTTGGTGCCCAGGTTTGAGCACCACAAAAGCCTTGGGGCGCGTGAGTTGATACTCGTCCAGCACGGCGACCACGGCGGCCTCTAACACGGCGCTGTGCTGCATCAAGGTGGACTCGACTTCAAAAGGCGAGACATATTGACCACTGACCTTGAACATATCGTCACTGCGTCCCGCATACGTGTAATAGCCATCTGCGTCACGTACATATTTGTCACCACTTTTGGTCCACGCGCCTTGGAAGGTCTCTTGGCTTTTGTCGCGCCGCGTCCAGTACATCAAAGCGGCCGACGGGCCTTTGATATAAAGGTCACCTACCTCGCCATCGGCCACTTCATGTCCGGCTTCTGTGCGCAGCGACAGCTCGTATCCCGCGACAGCCTTGCCCGTCGTACCATAGCGCACATCGCTTGGCGTATTCGATAAGTAGATGTGCAGCATCTCGGTGGAACCAATGCCATCCACAATCTTGACCCCGCTGTACTGCGTAAAGCGCTCACCAATGTCGCGCGGCAGTGCCTCGCCTGCTGATGAGCACATCCGCAGCGCCAGCGTTGACTTGGGCGGCAGGTTCGGGGAGGCCAGCATGCCGGCAAAACCGGTAGGCGCTCCAAAAAAGATCGTCGGCTTGATGGCCTGTTGCTGCATCGTAGGTGCGGCGCCTGTCCAGCGTTTGAAGACCGCATCGGGTGTGGGGCGCTCGGCCATCAGCACCACGGTTGCCCCGACTGACAGTGGAAACGACAGCGCGTTACCCAGACCATACGCAAAAAATAATTTCGCAGCCGAGAAGCACACATCCGCTTCGGTGATACCTAAAACAGCTTGACCATAGAGCTGTGCTGTATGAAACGGATTGGCGTGTGTGTGCACCGTTCCTTTGGGCTTGCCGGTCGAGCCTGATGAATACAGCCAAAAGCCTATGTCGTCAGGGTGGGTGTTAGCAGCTTCTTGCATAGGCTTGCAGGCCTTATCTACAAAGGCTTGCGGGGCAGATGCTTTGGAGAGCCACGTGTGCTGGACTTCGTGGGCTGGTGCTTGTGCCAAAGCATCGTTCCAGACGGGTAGTAAAGCCTCTGAGACCACCGCTGCACGTGCGCGTGAATGCGTGAGCATGTACGCCAAATCAGATGCCGGTAAGAGGGTGTTGACCGCGACCGGGACGATGCCCGCGTAGAGACAAGCCAAGAACGTGATGGGCCAATCGATGTTGTCGTGCATCAGCACAAAGACGCGCTCTTCGCGCCGTATGCCGCTTTGCACCAACTGCGTGGCTAGCCGCCGCGTGGACAACTCAAGCTGCGCATACGTGATGCTGCTGGCATCATCGATATAGGCGATCTTGTTGGGACGCACTTGATTGATCCGAAACAGATGATCGGCAAAATTGAAAGCGTGAGGGTTAAAAGTTTGCATGGCACAAGTCTCTCGGTAGAAGTCATAGGAATCAAAATAGCCACTCATCAAAGCCAGCACTATTGTGCAAGGTATGATGAAGGAGACATGAAATCCACTGCACGCAGCGCCTCCTCTCAACACCCGTACCTGGTCGCCTTGGGTCTGCGAGTACGCGCTTTGCGAAGTGAACAACGACTGACCCGCAAACAGCTATCGCAAGTGGCGCGTATCTCCGAGCGGCACCTTGCCAACCTAGAAGGCGGCACCGGTAACGTCTCAGTGCTCATCTTGCTGGAGTTAGCCAAAGCGCTTGATATCACGCCTGCGCAATTGCTGGGCGAAGCTGCGTTAGAGCGCAAAACGACGACAGGCAAGTCGGTTACGAGCACTCAGCCCGTGCGGCGTATCGCCTTGATTGGTTTGCGCGGTGCCGGTAAAAGTACGCTGGGTAGTTTGCTGGCTAAAGACTTGGGGTACCGCTTTATTGAGACCAGTCGAGAGATTGAAAGCCTTGCTGGCTGTGGCCTAGCGGAAATCTATAACCTGTACGGCGAAGCGGGCTATCGACGGCTAGAGAGCCAAGCCATCCGCAGCATCGTTGCTGTGAAAGAGTCCGTGGTGATCGCCACACCGGGCGGTCTGGTGTCAAACAACGACACGTTTGAACGCTTGCTCAGTCACTGCCAAGTGGTGTGGTTGCGTGCCAAACCGCTTGATCACTTAAGCCGAGTACGCGCACAGGGCGACAACCGCCCGATGGCGGCAACGCGCACCACCCAGCGCGCCGCCATTGACGATTTGAAATCCATTTTGGAGCTGCGCGAGCCGCACTACGCACGTGCCCACGAGACCTTCAACACCAGCGAACACGATCTGGCCACGTGCCGAAAATTATTGCGCGAGCGCTTACAACGCGCCGGATGATGCCCCTTGTAGTTGCTTGAGCCGATACAGCGCCTCTAGCGCCTCGCGCGGGGTGAGTGCATCGGGGTCTATCTGAGCGAGTGCCGATTTGATCCGCTCGCCAGCAGCATCTGTTGATGGCGCAATCGCCGGTGCGGTTTGAAACAAATCATTTTGATGCTCCGCCTGCAACGCCTTATTTTCTAAGCCTTGCAGGACGTGGCGTGCCTGATGCAAGACACTGCTTGGCATGCCGGCCAACGCCGCCACTTGCACGCCATAGCTGCGGCTGGCGGGCCCTGCCAGGATCGTGTGGAGAAACACAATATCGGCACCGTTTTTATTTTCAACCGCGCTCACATGCACATTCACGGCTGTTTTGTGCGCGGCAGGAAATTCGGTTAACTCAAAATAGTGCGTCGCAAATAAGGTGAACGATTGGCACTGCTCCGCCAGATGCTTAGCAATGGCGCTGGCTAGCGCGAGGCCATCAAAAGTAGAAGTGCCACGTCCAATCTCATCCATCAGTACCAAAGACTCGCGCGTGCTGCTGCGCAAAATATGCGCCGCCTCTGTCATCTCCAGCATAAACGTGGACTGTGCGTTCGCCAGATCATCGGAGGAGCCAATGCGCGTATAGATCGCGTCGATGGGGCCCAGCAGGCAACTGTCCGCTGGCACAAACGAGCCCATGCTAGCCAGTAAAACCACCAGCGCTGTTTGCCGCATGTAGGTTGATTTACCACCCATGTTGGGGCCGGTGATGATTTGCATCCGCTGCTTGGCGGACATCACCGCGCTGTTCACGATAAAGGATTTACCGCTCAGTGCGAGGCGAGCCTCAACCACGGGATGACGCGCGGCGACCATCTCGATGCACGGATAGTCCACAAAATGCGGACGCGACCAGCGTAGCGTTTGCGCTCGCTCGCACAGTGCGCACAGCGCATCCAAACAGCCCAGACACGCAGCAATGCTAGACAAGGTGGAAAGGTGAGTTTGCAGCTCATCCAATAACGATTCAAACAAGATTTTTTCACGCGCCAGCGCACGCTCTTGTGCGCTCAGAGCCTTGTCTTCAAAGGCTTTGAGCTCGGGCGTGATATAGCGCTCGGCATTTTTAAGGGTCTGGCGGCGCTGGTAGTCGGCGGGCACTTTATCGACTTGACCCTGCGTCACTTCAATATAAAAACCGTGCACGCGGTTGTACTGAACGCGCAAGTTGGCAATGCCCGTGCGGGTTTTTTCGCGTGCCTCTAAGTCCAGCAAGAAGGCATCGCAGTTCTCGCTGATGGCACGCAGCTCGTCCAGCTCGGCATCAAAACCGGTTGCGATCACGCCGCCATCGCGCACCAAAAGTGCAGGTTCAACGGCCACTGCCTCTGTAAGCCTTGTGGATATTGACCTAGCGGCCTCATTGATCTGCAAGCCTTGCTGCACTTGGCCTAGAAGGATGCTGCTTGTGCAAAGTTGCTCGTTCAGGGATAAAAAATCGAGTGCTCCAAGCGTTTGGCGCAGGCCTGCTAATTCGCGCGGACGCACTTGGCGCAGTGCAATTCTTGCTGTGATGCGCTCAACATCACTGATGCCTTTGAGCCGCTCGCGCAGGCTTTTATATGCCGGTGTTGGCGCGGCTACGGCCAGTGCCTCAATCGCCTCTAGGCGTTGCTGCGCCTGCGTTCGGTCGCGCTCGGGATGGAGCAACCATGTCTTGAGCATGCGCGAACCCATGCCACTCATGCACGTGTCCAGCAGCGCAAAGAGGGTGGGCGCATCGGCACCCGTCTCGCCGCGCAGTGTTTGCGTCAGCTCCAAATTGCGCCGCGTGGTCTCGGGCAAGGCCAGCAACGTGCCCGCTTGCGCCACCAGCAGCGTGTTCACGTGCGAGAGCGCACGCCCTTGCGTGTGCTCGGCATACGCCAGCAGTGCCGACGCTGCTGCGTGCGCTGGCGCAAGCGCTGGCGCGTCCGCACTGAAGGCTTGCAAACTGGCTACTTTGAGCTGCTCGCACAGCTTGCGCACACCCAGAGCTGCATCAAATTGCCAAGCCGGCCGCGGCGTGAGCGTGGGCTTGGCTGTCCCAGAAGCCTTATCAATCAAGGCTTGCAGTTTGCTAGGTAGACGACCAGGCGCATCGTGATCTACCAGCAACTCCGATGGACTGATTCTGGTGAGCCACTCGCCCAGCGCATCCAATGGACACGTGGCCAGCTCGATTTTGTTTTGCGTCAAAGACAGCCATGCCAAGCCTAGGATGGACTTGTCGGCGTGTATCGACAGCAGCACGCTATCGCCTTTGTGGTCGAGTAACTCGCTCTCGGTGAGCGTGCCGGGCGTGACCACACGCACCACTTTGCGCTCGACGATGCCTTTGCCAGATGGCGCGGACATCTGCTCGCAAATAGCCACCGACTCACCCGCGCGGATGAGTTTGGCGAGATAGCCCTCCACCGCATGGAAAGGCACACCCGCCATCGCGATGGGCTCACCAGCCGAGCTACCGCGCTGCGTGAGCGTGATGTCAAGCAAGCCAGCCGCGCGCTTGGCATCCTCAAAAAACAGCTCGTAAAAATCGCCCATGCGATAAAACACCAGCGTGCTGGGGAACTCGGCTTTGACGCGCAGATACTGCTGCATCATGGGGGTGTGGTGGGAGAGGTCGGGCGACAGCGCTTGCTCGGAAGTTGTCATGGCGATGCCCTATGGATTCAACTACTTCGTCCCAAACGCCGAATACCTACCCAGCACCCCAACTAATTGCCCGTAGATTTTGGGATTGCCGCACACCACTTCTTTGGCTTCTAAAAAATCCGCTTCGCCCGAATAGTTGCCCACCAAGCCACCCGCCTCGGTGACCAAGAGCGAGCCCGCCGCCACATCCCATGGGAAGAGGCCGGTCTCAAAATACCCATCGGAGAATCCTGCGGCAACGTAAGCCAGATCAAGCGCTGCGGCTCCGCCGCGCCGGATGGCGACGCAGTGGGTCATCACATCTGCCAAGATCGCCAGCGTGGGTTTGGGGTCGTCGCCTGCGCGAAAGGGCAGTCCTGTGGTGAGCAGACAGTCTTTAAGTGCGATGCGCTTGCCCACGCGGATACGGCGGTCGTTCATGTACGCGCCGCGTCCTTTGGAGGCCGTAAATAAATCGTTGCGCGTGGGGTCGTACACCACGGCTTGCTCGGTCTTGAGATCACCGCGCTTATCGCGTACGGCCAGCGCAATGCTGACGCAGTAAACGGGATAGCCGTGGATGAAGTTGGTCGTGCCATCGAGCGGGTCGATGATCCACACGTGGTCTGCATCGGGGTTGCCGTGTGCCGAGCCGGACTCTTCCGCCCAAATGCCGTGGTGAGGGTAGGCGCTGAGTAAGGTCTCGATGATGGCGCGTTCGGCGTTTTGATCGACCTCGGTCACGAAGTCGTTGGCTAGTTTTTGTGAGATGCGCACGGACTCGATGTCGAGTGCGGCGCGGTTGATGATGGCCCCCGCAGCGCGTGCCGCAGACACGCCGATGTTGAGCATGGGGTGGATGTTACTTGTCATAGCGCTTGATTTTACCTGCGGCACTTTTTTGATCGAAGTTTCGGATAGAGTCCACCCGATGCAAACTCGTTTCATTTTGATTCACACCAGCCACGCTGGTAACGTAGGTGCAGCCGCACGCGCCCTCAAAACCATGGGGTTTGACGACATGGTGCTTGTTAAGCCCAGGTGGGCAAACGTGCTGCGGCGCGAAGAGACCATCCAACGTGCAAGCGGTGCCAATGATGTGCTGGACAAATGCCGCATCGTTGAAACTTTGGACGAAGCCTTGGATGGCATGACGCACTTGTGCGCGACTGTGATGACGGCGCGTGATTTTGGCCCCCCGACGCTTGCGCCGCGCGAGCATCTGAGCGTCTTTGCAGCCGGTCAGGCCCGCACCACCAGCGCACAGCAAGGCATTGCTTTTTTATTTGGTTCGGAGCGCTACGGCATGGCCAACGAGGATGTTTATCGCTGCCACGCTGCGCTGCAAATACCGACCAACCCCAAGTTTGGATCGCTCAATTTGGCCAGCGCCATTCAGCTGGTGGCCTACGAGTGGCGATTGGCGTGGCCTAGAGAGCGCAGTGCCCTGCAAGCCAATGTGGGTGAGGCTTGCAGCGATGGTGCTGAAAAAATCGCCGATGCCAAGCAAGTTGCGGGCTTGCTCCAGCACTGGGAAGAAGCCTTGGCCGAGGTGGGTTACTTAGACCCGGCTGCGCCGCGCAAGCTCATGCCAAGGCTACAGCAACTCTTCAATCGTGCGCAGTTGCGCGAGGAGGAAATCCATATTCTGCGCGGTATCGCTAAAGCCATGCAGCGCAAGCAACCCGCAAGCGGCAACCTAAAATCAAATGATGTTTAAACGAATCCAAAACGATATTGCCTGCATCTTAGAGCGCGATCCTGCCGCGCGTCATTGGTTTGAGGTGCTGACGTGCTACCCCGGCTTGCACGCTGTCATCTTGCACCGCTTGGCGCACGCTTGCTGGATGAGCAACTTGTGGGGCATCAAGTGGTTTGGACGGTTTTTGTCGGTGTTTTCGCGTTGGCTCACGGGCATCGAGATTCATCCCGGTGCCGTAGTGGGCGAGCGTGTGTTCTTTGATCACGCGATGGGCGTGGTGGTGGGCGAGACGGCTGAAATTGGTGACGGCTGCACCATCTACCAAGGTGTGACGCTGGGCGGCACCTCGCTGTACAAAGGCGTTAAGCGTCACCCGACGCTGGGGAAGAATGTGGTGGTGAGCGCAGGTGCAAAAGTGCTGGGCGGGTTTACGGTGGGTGATAACGCCAAAATTGGCTCCAACGCGGTCGTGATTAAGCCAGTACCGGCGGGCGCTACGGCGGTGGGTATTCCGGCTCGCATCATCATGCCCAAAGAAGGTGTCTCGCTGGAAGTCAATAGCGGCGCGGCTTTCACGGCGTATGGCATCACCGACGAAGATTTAAACGGATAGAGTTATTTCATTTTCTGCAATTTCACCGAATTTCCGTGAAATTGCAGAAAAGCATCGTTTGTTTGTCAGATCGGTTCGCTAACTTTTAACCGCCGACGCAGGCCGAAACGCCTTGCACACGACCCCAACCGTTTCGATGTAAGGCCCCCCTATCAAATCGACGCAATACGGCACGGCGGCAAAGATGCCATCGACCACTTGCGCTCCATCAGCGCCTTTGAGTCCACCTAACGTCTGCGCAATTGCTTTGGGCTGTCCTGGCAAATTGATGATGAGGCTGCGCTTGCGAATCACCGCCGTTTGGCGCGACAAAATCGCGGTGGGCACAAACGTCAAACTGATGCGGCGCATTTGCTCGCCAAAACCCGGCATCTCTTTGTCGGCCACAGCCAGCGTGGCCTCCACGGTGACATCGCGCAGCGAGGGGCCTGTGCCGCCGGTGGTCAGCACCAGCGAGCAATCGCTATCCACCAATTCAATCAGCGTTTGGCTGATCACGGCTTGCTCGTCGGGGATGAGTTTGGCAACAAAGTGGATGGGGTTTTGGATGGCGCTGGTGAGCCACTCTTGCAGCGCAGGCAAGCCCTTATCTTCGTACACACCTTGGCTGGCGCGGTCGCTGCACGAGACGATGCCAATGCGGATGGGCGCGAGCGAGTTCGTCGGGTTAGTCATCCTGCGGCTCCTTTTTTGCGGTAGCGGTGTCGATGCGCGGTGCGCCCCGTGCTTGGGCTTTGAGTGCACTGCGCACAGCGTCCAGCTGCTCATCGCTGAGCTTGCGCATCAGCTTGCCAACAAATTGCACGAGTCTGCGTTTGCCTTCGCGGTGCGTGATGCGGTTGTGCTCTTCAATGGCTTTGGGCAGCGCTTCGGGTAAATCCAGCGAAGCGAGCAAATCATCTCGCAGCGTGATGAGCTCGATGCCCAATTGCTGGAGCGCGTCGCTCATGGCCTTCATTTCGGTTCGTGTGGGTTTGTCGGGGTCAATTTGACTTTGCGCTTTGCGCTCGCGCTTGAGCTCAAGGTCACGCTCAGAACCCTCGGCTACAAAAACGCCTTTGACGTAGTAACCCTTTTTCATTTTTTTTAGCATGGGTGCAATGATAATTGACACCATGAAAAAATTTGCCGCTGCCCCTTTGCGTTCACCATCATCAACCTCTAGCGCATCGCCACTTCAAGGCTTTAGCTACTCCACCGCTTTTTTCCAAGACTTGACCGAACAAGCCCTCATGCACGCCAAACATCTGGGGGCCACCGATGCGGCTGCCGAAGCGTCCGAGGGCTGCGGCTTATCGGTCTCGTGCAGGTTGGGCGAGTTGGAGAACGTGGAGCGCAAC
>CAZAIW010000019.1:0-18157 GCA_964485285.1 uncultured Burkholderiaceae bacterium
ACCACCCTCATCGAGACCCTCAAGCGCCTTGGGGTCAAGCTGTAAATGAAGAGGCCATGCCCGCTGTGGCTGAGCAAATGGTTGCTGCTGGCTATGGCGCTGTGGCTTGTGGCCTGCGCCGCGCCGCCCAAGCTTACGCCCAGTGATCAACCCCAGTGGGCGGGGCGACTGAGCATCCGGATCGATGCCGACCCCACGCGGCAAACGCCCGAACAACAAACATCCGCCACCTTTACCCTTGTGGGCAACGCGCAGGCCGGGCAGCTAGACCTCTTCACCCCGCTGGGCAGCAAAGCTGCGCAGCTCGTTTGGGGCCCGGGCTTTGCCACCGCCACCGACGGCAAAATGGGACGACGCTTTGCTGACCTTGCCACGGCGCTGGAGCAGCTCACAGGCGCTCAAATTCCGGTTTTTCAACTATTCGACTGGCTGCAAGGCAAGCAGGATAAGGCCGCAGATGCCCATGCAGGCTGGGAGACAGACCTGACAAGGCTTGCAGACGGGCGGCTTGTTGCCAATCGACTCTCCCCGCAGCCCCGCATCGAGCTGCGCATGGTGCTGGAGCGCTAAACCCATGACCGCCCCAGCACTCCCCAGCGTCCAGCACCTCACCATCGACGAAGGATCAGAAGGCCAGCGGCTGGACAACTTCCTCTTCAAAACCTTAAAAGGCGTGCCCAAAACGCACATCCACCGCATCATCCGAGGCGGCGAAGTGCGCGTCAACAAAGGCCGCGCGGCCAGCAACACCAAACTACTGCTAGGCGATACGGTGCGCGTGCCGCCCGTGCGCGTGTCCGACTCCGTGCAAGACAAACTGGACAACCCAGCGCCCGGCAAAGAATTCCCCATCTTGTTTGAAGACGACTACTTCTTAGCCATCGACAAACCTGCGGGCACAGCCGTCCACGGCGGATCGGGCGTGAGCTTTGGCGTGATCGAGCAACTACGCCGCGCAAGGCCCGAGGCCAAATTTTTAGAACTCGTACACCGACTCGACCGCGAGTCCTCGGGCGTGCTCCTCATTGCTAAACGCAAAAGCGCCCTCACCCATTTACAAGCGCAATTTAAAGAGCGTGAAACCGGCAAGACCTACCTTGCGCTGGTGCTGGGCAACTACCCCGCCAACAAAAAAGTGATTGACGCGCCACTGCACAAATTCTTGGATAACAACGACGAGCGGCGCGTGCGCGTCGTCGCCAAAGACGACCCCAGTGGCATGCGTGCCATCACACTCGTCAAAGTGCGGCAAGCCTTATCACACAAGGGTTTTGGCGACTTGAGCCTGCTGGAAGTCACCATCAAAACCGGGCGCACACATCAAATCCGCGTCCACCTACAAAGCGCGGGGCACGTCATTGCGGGCGACGACAAATACGGCGACTTCGACAAAAACAAACAACTCGCCAAACTGGGTTTAAAGCGCATGTTCCTGCACGCTTGGCGCTTGCAAATCGCGCATCCCAGCACAGGCCAAGCCATGACCATCATCGCCGAGTTGCCGGTGGAACTAGCCTCATTTGCATACACCCAAAAAACAACAGAAGTGTTGTAAACTTCTTTTATGGACTCTTACGAATTCAAGCGCTGGTTAGCCAAGCAAGGCTGCACTTTTGCAACCGCTAAAGGCTCACACCTCAAGGTCTACTTGAACGATAAACAATCCATCATCCCGATGCACCACACTGAGCTGAAAACGGGCACAGTTGAAGGCATCAAAAAGCAACTTGGTCTAAAAGGAAAGTAAATCATGTTTGACTATCCCGTTGTTTTAGAGGCGCAGCCCGAGGGCGGATACACCGTCACATTTCCAGATATTCCAGAGGCCATCACGCAGGGGGACGATAAAGACGAGGCCTTGTTTTATGCCATCGATGCCCTAGAGACGGCACTGTCCTTTTATGTCGATGACCGCAAGCCGCTACCCACAGCCAGCAAAGCTAAAGGACGCCCCACCGTGCGTCCATCGCCTTTAGAGTGCTTAAAGCTTGGGCTGTACCAAACCATGCAAGAGCAAGGCATACGCAAGTCTGAGCTCGCCAAGCGTCTTGGTTGGCATATGCCGCAAGTTGATCGGTTGCTTGATCTGAAACATGCTTCACGTTTTGACCAAATGCAAGCAGCGGCGCATGTGCTGGGCAAGCGTGTCGAGCTATCGCTGATCTAAATACTCCCGCCATGACACAACCTCTTAGCTGGAACGAAATCCAAAACCGCGCCGCACGCTTTGCCACCGAGTGGGCAGGCGAGTCCAGTGAGCGCGCTGAATCGCAGTCCTTTTGGAACGCCTTCTTTGACGTGTTCGGCGTGCCGCGCCGCCGCGTCGCCAGCTTCGAGGCCAGCGTCAAACGCAGCAACAACCAGCAAGGCTTTATCGACCTGCTGTGGAAAGGCATGCTGCTGATTGAACACAAATCGCTGGACGGCGACCTAGACGACGCAGGCAAGCAAGCGCTGTCCTACTTCACCGGGCTGACCCATGCCGACCTGCCGCGCTACGTGCTGGTGTGCGACTTCAATCAATTCAGATTGCGCGACCTAGAAGCGCCCGCAGGCAAACCCCAAACGCATACCTTCTTGCTGGCCGATCTGCCCGCCAACATCCACCGCTTTGGCTTTATTGCTGGCTACCAAGACCGCGTCATCCGCGAGAGCGACCCCATCAACCAGCATGCCGTGGTAGCCATTGGCGAGCTGCACGACGCACTTAAAAAAGACAACTACGTGGGCGAGCCGCTCGAAGTGTTTTTGGTGCGCCTGCTGTTTTGTTTGTTCGCCGACCACACGGGCATCTTCCAGCCCAAAAGCAGCTTTCACGACCTGATTGAGTACCACACGCGCGAAGACGGCTCCGACGTAGGCGCAGTGCTAGAGGCGCTCTTTACCACACTCAACCAACGCGGCGAGACCCGCCAGCGCAAGCTGGCCGAGCACTTCGCGATCTTTCCCTACGTCAACGGCAGACTGTTCGAGCGCCACTTTACGCCGCCCGCATTTGACAGTGCCATGCGCACCCAGCTCTTGGCACTGTGCGGACTGGACTGGGGACTGATCTCGCCCGCCATCTTTGGTGCCATGTTTCAAACCGTGATCGAACTCGATGCCAGCAGTCGCCGCCGCCAACTGGGGGCGCACTACACCAGCGAGATCAACATCCTCAAAACCTTAAATCCGCTGTGCTTTGACGAGCTGCGCACCGAATTAGATGCCATCCAAAACAACCGCAACGCGCTGTTTGAATTCCGTAAAAAACTGCGCCGCATCAGCTTCCTAGACCCGGCTTGCGGCTGCGGCAACTTCCTCGTCATCGCCTACCGGACGCTGCGCGAGCTAGAGCTGGACGTGCTACGCGCCATGTCCAAATTTGGCAAACGCACCGAGCCACTGTTTGACTTCTTGCAAGTCAACGTCGATCAGTTTTATGGCATCGAGATCGAAGAGTTCCCGGCACAAATTGCCCAAGTCGCCATGTGGCTGACCGACCACCAAATGAACGTGCGCGCGGGCAGCGAGTTTGGCGAACACATCGAGCGCATTCCGCTGACCAAAAGCGCCAGCATCAAAAAAGGCAATGCGCTAGAGATTGACTGGACAGAGTTTGTGTCGCCTACGCAGCTGAGCTTCATTGTGGGCAACCCACCCTTTTTGGGCAAACAAAACCAGTCGCCCGAGCAAAAAACAAAACTCGCCCAAGCCTGCGTTGGCGTGCCCGGCGCGGGAGTGCTGGACTTTGTGGCGGGCTGGTACATCAAGGCCGCGCACTACATCAGCGACACGCCCGATGGCTTTGGCGGCATCGTGACCAAGGGCAACCAAGGGCGCAAGAAATTCACCCATATCGAGTTTGGACAAAGCGCCGCGCCGCTAGAGCCGCCTAGCCTCTTCGCCAACAGCATGCAAGAAGAAACGCTGGCAAGGCGCTCGGTGCGCTGCGCGTTTGTGTCCACCAACAGCATCGTGCAAGGCGAACAAGTGGGCGTGCTGTGGGGTTGGATGCTGGCGCAAGGCGTGCACATTCAGTTTGCGCATCGCACATTCCAGTGGAGCAACGATGCGCCGGGCAAAGCAGCGGTTCACTGCGTCATCATCGGCTTTGGCATGAAAGCACCCAGCAGCGAGCACCCACCGCGCTTGTTTGACTACGACGACATCCAAGGCAGCCCGCACGAAGTGACGGTCTCCAACCTCAACCCCTATTTGGTTGATGCGCCAACGGTGCTACTGCCTAACCGCCGAGACCCTATTTGCGACGTGTCGCTCATGAATAAAGGTAGCCAGCCAACGGATGGCGGAAACCTTTTACTAACGAACGACGAAAAAAATCAATTGATAAAAATTGAGCCCAAAGCCAAAGCGTGGATAAGACCATTCATGGGGGCAGAAGAGTTTTTGAACAATGGCGTGCGCTGGTGCTTGTGGCTTAAAGACTGTCCGCCGCAAACCTTGAAGGCCATGCCGCATGTACTAGAGCGAATCGAGCGCGTGCGCAAAATGCGTCTTGCCAGCGCAAAACTTCCAACTCGCGCATGGGCTGATCGCTCTAGTTTGTTCACCGAAGATAGGCAGCCTCAAACCGAATACCTACTCGTGCCCAGCGTGTCATCTGAATCACGCATCTACATTCCAATTGGGTTTATGCAGGCAAATACGGTTGCCAGTAATTTAGTTTTAACCATCCCCAACGCCACGCTGTACGAGTTCGGCATCCTCAGCTCCACCATGCACAACGCTTGGGTACGCTACACCTGCGGGCGCTTAAAAAGCGACTTCAGATACTCCGCTGGCATCGTTTACAACAACTACCCTTGGCCGCAGGCCTTATCCGCTAAGGCTCGCACGAGCATCGAGGCTGCAGCCCAAGCGGTACTTGACGCGCGGGCCATGCACCAGTTGAAAAGTACCTCAAAAAATGCCCCAAAAGGTGCTCAAAACGGCTCCGCAGCCACTGCCCCCGCCAGCCTCGCCACGCTCTACAACCCGAGCACCATGCCCGCCAATTTGCTAGCCGCCCACAAGGCGCTGGACAAGGCGGTGGATGCCGCTTACCTCGACTCAGAAAAAGCCGCCAAGCACCGCAAGCCCGAGCTGAAAACCGATGCCCAGCGCGTGGCGTTTTTGTTTGAGTTGTATGCGCGGTACACGAGTTTGCTGGCGTGAATGGGTTTGGCATAAAAGGAAAGACGTGAATGACTGGAGCCCTGAAATGAATAAAAAAATAGTAGCGCCCAGCGCAACCTCTGGCATTGTTTACGTGCTAACCAACGCATCCATACAAGGCTTGGTCAAAATCGGGCAAACCACCAATTTAGAGGCTCGCCTTGCGTCCCTCAACAGACATAGCGGTGTCGCTTTACCGTTTGAATGTCACTTTGCAGCTTATGTAGAGGATCGTAAAAAATTAGAGGCAACGCTGCATAGAATTTTTGCGCCTCATCGAAAAAGTGAGAACCGAGAGTTTTTTGAAATGGCACCCGAGCGCGTTGTCTTAGCAATCGGCATCGGACAGTTTGAAGATGTCACACCAACAACGCAAAGTGCAAAAACTGTAGACGAAAAAGAAGGGCTAAAGGCCTTGAAGAAAGCATATGCAGCAACTGCACGTCGCAGCAAAACACTGATTAGTCAACTCGACATTCCTATTGGAAGTGTTTTAACTTTTTCACGCGATGACTCCATTCGGGCAACAGTCATTAAAGACAACAAAATTCAATTTGAAGGTAAGGACACAAGCTTGTCTGCTGCGGCATTAATTGCACTTAAAAGACTGCACTACAAATCCAGAACCGTTAACGGTGCGGCATATTGGATGTATGACAACGAGTTGCTAACAGATCGACGATTACGGTTAGAGATTGACCACACACAAACAAGACGGTAAGGAGCACCCCAATGTTGTATCCCGTTTATATCCATGTCGGTGACGCCAAACATGCGCACGGCGTTGTGTTCCCCGATTTTGAAGGTTGCTTCTCAGCCGCTGACACGTGGGAGGAGTTGCCCCGCGCTATTCAAGAGGCCGCAGAGGCGTATTTTTACGATGGCGCACCCGTGCCCACACCGTCAAAGTTAGAAGCGTTAGCAAAGAAAAAAGAGTATCAAGGTGGTGTCTGGATGCTGGCCGACATTAACGTCAGCAAACTGCGAACCAAGTCTGTGAGGCTCAATATCTCTTTGCCAGAAAACGTTATCAACACGATAGATGACTACACCAAGCGTCACCGCATCAGTCGATCAGCTTTTTTAGCCAAGGCCGCGCTACATGAGATCGAACTTACTCCAGCTTAACGCCACCATGCCTGTCGATTTGCTAGCTGCCCACAAGGCTCGGGAAGCCGCAAGCCCTACATCAAAACATCGCCAAGCCATGCGCGATGCGGGTTTGCGTCCGGTTCAACTTTGGGTTCCCGATACTCGTAGTCCAGAATTTTTAGAGGCATGCCGACAGCAGATGCGAGCTATCGCCATTTCCGATGCCAATGACCCAACGCTCTACGCCGAAATGGAAGCCGCCATTGCCGACATGGATGATTGGGTTGCGTGAAGTAGCTCCCCGCACCTGCCCATCCGCATCCGTATACAACCCCGCCGGGCACGGTTTTTATAATCAAGCCTTTGGAGTTTTTAAATGCGTCTTGTCGGCCCCGCCCTCACCTTTGACGATGTTCTCTTAGTCCCCGCGTACTCGAACGTACTGCCCAAAGATACTGATCTTTCTAGCCAGCTTACACGCGGCATCCGCCTCAATCTGCCGTTTGTTTCAGCCGCCATGGATACCGTGACCGAGGCACGCCTAGCTATTGCGATGGCGCACGAGGGCGGTATGGGCATCGTGCATAAAAATCTCAAGCCCGCCGATCAGGCGGCGCAGGTGGCGAAGGTCAAGCGTTTTGAGTCGGGCATGCTGCGCGACCCGGTGGTGATGACGCCCACGCACACGGTGCGCCAAGTGCTGGCGATGAGCGAGCAGCTGGGTATTTCGGGCTTTCCGGTGGTGGACGCTGGCAAGGTGGTGGGGATTGTGACGAGCCGCGATCTGCGTTTTGAGACGCGCATGGATGAGACGATTGCCAGCATCATGACACCGCGCGAACGCTTGATTACGGTGCCCGAGAGTGCCAGCCCGAAAGAGGCCAAGGCGCTGCTGAACAAGCACAAGCTGGAGCGTTTGCTGGTGGTTAGCGATGCGTTTGAGCTGCGTGGTTTGATTACGGTGAAGGACATTACCAAGCAGACAAATTTCCCTAGTGCCGCGCGTGATGCGGCGGGTCACTTGCGCGTGGGCGCGGCGGTGGGTGTGGGCGCAGATACCGAGGAGCGTGTGGAGGCGCTATCGCGCGCGGGCGTGGACGCGATTGTGGTGGACACAGCGCATGGGCACAGCGCGGGCGTGATTGAGCGGGTGCGCTGGGTCAAGCAGAACTATCCGCACATCGAGGTGATTGGCGGCAACATTGCCACGGGCGCGGCTGCGCGGGCTTTGGTGGATGCGGGCGCGGATGCCGTCAAGGTGGGCATTGGGCCCGGTTCCATTTGCACAACCCGCATCGTGGCGGGCGTGGGCGTTGCACAGATTACGGCGATTGATAACGTGGCGACGGCTTTGCAAGGCACGGGCGTTCCGCTGATTGCGGATGGCGGCATCCGCTTTAGTGGCGATATTGCCAAGGCGATTGCGGCGGGTGCGTCTACCGTGATGATGGGCGGTTTGTTGGCGGGCACCGAGGAGGCTCCGGGCGAGGTGGTGCTCTTCCAAGGCCGCAGCTACAAGAGTTACCGGGGCATGGGTTCGATAGGCGCGATGCAGCAAGGCAGCGCCGATCGGTACTTCCAAGAAAGCACTCCTGGCAACACCAACGCCGATAAGCTGGTGCCCGAAGGCATTGAGGGGCGCGTGCCCTACAAGGGTTCGGTGGTGGGCATCTTGTTCCAAATGGCAGGAGGTCTGAGGGCGAGCATGGGTTACTGCGGTACGCCCACCGTGGAGGCGATGCAAAGCCGCGCCGAGTTTGTGCAAATTACCGCCGCCGGTATGCGCGAGAGCCACGTCCACGATGTGCAAATCACGAAAGAAGCGCCGAACTACCGAGCCGAGTAACTACGCGCATCATGCGCTCCAGTGGGCTGCTTCCATTGGGGAACATACGTACGCCGACAAGGCTTGCTTCGGGCATACTCCAGCGCTGGTTTACCTTTTTATCTTGATCATTTTTTGGAGTCTTCCATGAAGCTGTCTAAAGCTCTCTTCTCTGTGGGTCTGCTCACCGTAGCTGGCCTTGCCGCACTGGGCACATCGCTTGGCGCTCACGCTCAAGCACCTTGGCCTTCTACTTCTAAGCCGATCTCTCTGGTAGTTCCCTTTGCAGCGGGCGGCCCCACCGACATGGTTGGGCGCACGATTGCCGCCAGCATGACCAAAGCCACGGGCAGCCCGGTGATTGTGGAGAACAAGGCGGGCGCAGGCGGCACCGTTGGCGCAACCTACGTTAAAAATGCCAAGCCCGATGGTTACACCTTTTTGCTGCATCACAATGGCATGGCCACTGCACCTGCGCTGTACCGCAAGCTGAGCTTTAACCCGCTGGCCGACTTTGAGTACATCAGCCAAGTGGTCGATGTGCCGATGACGCTGGTAACACGCAAGGACTTTCCAGCGAAAGACGTGAAGGAGCTGATCGCCTACATTCGCGCCAACAGTGCCAAAATCAACCTAGGGCATGCAGGACTGGGCTCGGCCTCGCAACTGTGCGGCATGGTGCTGCAAAAAACGCTGGACGTCAATTTAACCACCGTACCCTACGGCGGAACGGGCCCCGCCATGAACGCACTGGTGGGCGGTCAAATTGACCTGATGTGCGACCAGACAACCAATACCCTAGGGCAAATTAGAGCTAATACCGTCAAGGTCTACGCAGTCACAACGGCCAAACGCATTAAATCGCTGCCAGATACGCCAACGCTAGCAGAGAGCGGTATGAAAGGCTTTGAGGTCGTGGTGTGGCACGGCGTATACGCACCCAAAGGCACACCCAAAGCCATCACGGATAAGCTGGGTGGCATGATCCGCACGGCGCTGAAAGACCCCGATACGCTCAAAACTTTGACCGACTTGGGCGCTGTCACGGTGGCGGATAGCAAGCTCTCGCCAGCTGGTTTGCAAACGTGGCTCTCCTCAGAAATTGACCGCTACGTTCCTATGATTCGGGCGGCGGGTCAATACGCCGATTAAGTTTTGGTCGATTAAATGTTGACCGATTAAATTCCAATCAAATTGTGGGGGAATGGGTTGTAATTGAGAACAATTCTCAATTACAATTCGTTATCGTCATTTGATTGGAGTTTTTTATGTCACGTTTTTCTCTTTTCAGGTCTTCTTTTGTTCGCACGGCACTTGCCACCTTAGTCACTATCGGCGGACTCGGTGCAGCTTGCACCTCCAGCAGTTACGCCGCCGAAGCGGAGTTTCAGCTGGTCATTAAAAATAATCGTTTTGAACCCACCGAGATCAAAATTCCGGTCAATCAGCGCGTTAAGCTGGTCGTTCACAACCAAGACAAAACACCCGAAGAGTTTGATAGTCACTCGCTCAATCGCGAGAAAGTGATCCCCGGTGGCGCGAAGGCCACGATCTACGTAGGTCCCTTGAAGGCGGGGCGTTACCCCTTTGTGGGCGAGTACCATGAAGCCACGGCCAAAGGCGTGATCGTTGCCGAATAGGCCTTAAAGCATTCACCGCAACACTCGTCGCCCGCCGCGCAAAGGACTCTCACCATGTTTGCTACTGCTTTAATTGTGTTTCGCGAAACGCTAGAGGCCGCCTTGTTTATTGGCATTATTGCCGCCTCGACACGAGGGCTGTTGCGCCGTTCGCAGTGGCTCAGCATGGGCGTTGTGGCAGGCGCAATCGGTGCCATAGGTGTTGCCTTGGCGATGGAGCAGATCAGTAGTTGGGGCGAGGGGCTGGGGCAAGATTTTTTGAATATCGGCATCGTCTCGGTCGCGCTGTTGATGCTGACTTGGCACTGCGTGTGGGTCTCGACCCATAGTCAACAAGCCGTTCAAGAAGCCAAACAAATTGGGCTTGCCGCCAAAGCAGGCGCTAGCTCGCTGTGGGCGCTATCCATCGCCGTCGCACTGGCTGTTTTGCGTGAGGGCGCAGAAACGGTGGTGTTTGTCTCGGGCTTTATGTCTGGCGGTGCGGGCAGCGCTGCCACGATGTTCTTGGGCGTAGCAGTTGGTTTAGTGCTAGGCGCGGGATGTGGTGTACTGATTTATGCGGGACTGTCTAGGATCAAGGTGCAGTACTTTTTTAAGGTCACCAATGTGTGGGTGCTCATCATGGCGGGGGCGCTAGCCTCGCAGTTGGCGCGGTCACTCACGCAGTCGGGGTTGGTGCAGCGCTGGACTGAGCCGCTATGGGACACGTCCGGCGTACTCTCCATGGACTCGGCGCTAGGTGCCCTCTTGCGTGCCTTGATCGGTTATGACGCAAGTCCAACAGGACTGCAACTCTTGTTTTATGCGGGCTCCATTGCGCTCATTGCCGTGGCGACCCAGCGTATGCGGCGAATGGTCGCACAAGCTCACTAAATCATTTTTCATTAAAGGAACTCTATGAAGCGCTTAAATGCACTAAGGCTGCCGCTTGCCTGCTCGCTACTGATTTTTTCTACCCTCGCCCACGCTGATGCGAACGATTACATCCGTACGGCGACGGTTGAAGAGGGGGAACGCGAAGTCGATTTCAAATGGGGCAACCAGAAAAACAAAGATGGCACGCGCGAGCGTGCGACCTCGGTTGGCCTTGGTTTTGGGGTGAACGCTTGGTGGTTCACCGAGGTTTATGCCAAGTACAAGCAAGCGCCCAATGAGCCGCAAGGCTTTGATGCTTGGGAGTGGGAAAACAAATTCCAACTGCTGGAGACCGGCAAGTATCCGGTTGACCTTGGTTTTTTGCTGGAGATTGAGCGCCCCAAAGATCGCACCGAAGGCTACGAGATCACCTACGGCCCGCTCATTCAAAAGGAGTGGGGGCGCGTACAAGGCAATTTGAATGTCCTTTTGCAAAAGCACGTGAAAAGCGCTCAGCCCATGGATCAGTCGGTGATGTACCAAATGCAACTGAAGTACCGTCAAGCCAAAGCGTTTGAGTGGGGCGTTCAAGCCTTGGGCTCGGTTGGCCGTCCCAGTGACACCAGTGTGGCATCCGAGCGCAGCTATCAATTTGGTCCGGCTATTTTTGGCAGCATTCACCTTGCCCCGACCCAAAGCATCAAGTGGAACGCCGCGCTGTTGCACGGGACGACGACGGCCTCACCCGCAACGACACTGCGCGTGCAGGCTGAGTACGAATTTTGATCGGCTGCGCGTCCGGCTTGTCTGCTACAATCGTCGGCTTGCTTCGTTAGGAGCAAAAGCCTTCGCAGGCGCGTAGCTCAGTTGGTTAGAGCATCACCTTGACATGGTGGGGGTCGTTGGTTCGAATCCAATCGCGCCTACCAAGCATTTTTAGCTTGGTAGCAAACATTTATTTATGGCAGATAGAACAAAACATCGTGGCCACTAAAAGCAAAAAAACCAGCGCTAAAGCTCAGGACACTCAAGCAACGAGTCACGAGCGCATTATCAAAAAATACCCGAATCGTCGTCTGTACGACACGCTCACATCAAACTACATTGCTTTATCGGACATCAAGCAGCTGGTGATGTCGGGCGTTGCGTTTAGAGTGATCGATGCCAAATCGGAAGAAGACCTCACGCGCAGCTTGCTACTACAAATCATTTTGGAAGAAGAGGCAGGCGGTGCACCTTTGTTTAGTGAAGCCATTCTTGCTAACTTGATTCGCACCTACGGTCATGCGATGCAAGGCTTTATGGGGAACTACCTAGAGAAGAACATGCAAATTTTTGCCGACATGCAAAAACAGTTCACCAACCAAACCTTGCCGGTCAATGCAGCGCAGCATACGCTCAAGCCGGACATTTGGACGGCGCAACTCAGCGCCATGCAAGAGCAAATGATGTCCATGTTTGGCATCAAAAAACCATGACCGTCAGCACCACACAGTCGCCGCCGAAAGTCGGTTTTGTCAGCCTAGGATGCCCAAAAGCTTTAACCGACTCCGAGCTCATCCTCACGCAGCTTTCGGCTGAAGGGTACGAAACGAGCAAGACGTTTGAAGGCGCAGACTTGGTCATCGTTAACACCTGCGGCTTTATTGACGATGCCGTTAAAGAAAGCCTCGACACGATTGGCGAAGCGCTAGCGGCCAACGGCAAAGTGATTGTCACGGGCTGCCTTGGCTCTAAAGCTGTTGATGGCAGTGCAGACACCAGTGGCGGCGTGTCCGAGCAAAATTTGGTGCGCAAAATGCACCCCAGCGTGCTGGCCGTCACGGGGCCACACGCGACGCAGGAAGTCATGGATGCCGTGCACTTGCACCTGCCCAAACGTCACGATCCGTTTATCGACCTCACGCCCAGTTTTGGCGTGAAGCTCACCCCCAAACATTACGCCTATCTCAAAATTTCCGAAGGCTGCAACCATCGCTGCACGTTTTGCATCATTCCTTCAATGCGCGGCGATTTAGTCAGCCGCCCGATTGGTGATGTGCTCAAGGAAGCCGAAGCGCTGTTTGCCGGTGGCGTTAAAGAGTTGTTGGTGATCAGCCAAGATACCTCCGCTTATGGGGTTGATGTGAAATACCGCACAGGATTTTTTGCGGGTCGCCCCATCAAAACCCGCATGCTGGAGTTGGTTGCAGAGCTTGCGCAGCTCGCCAAGCCTTATGGTGCTTGGGTTCGCCTGCATTATGTGTACCCCTATCCCAGTGTGGATGAGGTCATTCCGCTGATGGCCGAAGGCTTGGTACTGCCCTACTTGGACGTGCCGCTGCAGCACAGCCACCCGGATGTCTTAAAACGCATGAAGCGTCCCGCCAGCGGTGAGCGCAATTTAGAGCGCATGGCCGCGTGGCGAGCGATCTGCCCCGATCTGGTCATACGCTCCACGTTTATTGCCGGATTTCCAGGTGAGACCGAAGAAGAGTTTGAGCACTTACTAGACTTTATGCGCGAGGCGCAAATTGACCGCGCCGGCTGCTTTGCCTACTCCGATGTCAAAGGAGCCGCCGCCAATCAGCTGGATGGCATGCTACCCATGACTGTGCGCGAAGAGCGCCGCGCCCGCTTTATGGCCGTGGCGGAGGCCATCTCGATCGACAAGCTGCGCCGGCGCGTGGGTGCCACCATGCAAATACTGGTTGACCATGCGCCTGCGCTAGGTCGCAAAGGGGGCACGGGACGCAGCTATGCCGACGCACCTGAAATTGACGGCATGGTGAAGCTCTTGCCACCAGAAAAAATAAGCAAACAGCTGAAAGTTGGCGAGTTCACACGCGCCCGCATCGTAGGGACTGAGGGGCACGACTTAATCGCCGCCCCTCTTTAATAGACCTCGCGCGCCGTTAAGACCTAAGGCGAATCAGGTCTCGGCTGGCGTTTTCTTCTTTGTTTTTTTAGGTGGTAGATCGTTGTTTAGTGCCGCGATGTCAAGCACCACCTCACCCTTCTCATCCACGTCCACATCGAGGTTGCCACCCTTGGTCAACTTGCCAAAGAGCAATTCATCGGCCAGCGCTTTACGTATCGTGTCTTGAATCAGGCGCTGCATGGGACGTGCGCCCATCAGTGGATCAAAGCCCTTTTTGGCCAAGTGCCGGCGCAATTTGTCGCTGAATGACACCTCGACTTTTTTCTCTTGCAACTGGTTTTCTAGCTGCAACAGGAACTTATCCACCACACGCAAAATAACGCTTTCGTCGAGCGCTTTAAAGCTCACAATGGCATCGAGTCGATTACGAAACTCCGGCGTAAACAGGCGCTTGATGTCGGCCATCTCATCGCCTGCTTGGCGCGTGTTGGTAAAGCCTATCGTCGCTTTATTCATCGTCTCAGCGCCCGCATTGGTCGTCATGATGATGATGACGTTTCTAAAGTCGGCTTTGCGCCCGTTGTTGTCGGTGAGCGTGCCGTGATCCTTCACTTGCAAGAGCACATTAAAGACATCGGGATGCGCTTTTTCGATTTCGTCCAGCAAGAGTACGCAGTGCGGTTTCTTGGTGATGGCCTCTGTCAGCAAGCCCCCCTGATCAAAGCCCACATAGCCCGGAGGCGCACCAATCAAGCGACTCACGGCGTGGCGCTCCATGTATTCGCTCATGTCAAAACGAATCAGCTCAATCCCCATGATGTAGGCTAGCTGCTTGGCAGCCTCGGTTTTTCCTACCCCCGTGGGCCCAGAAAATAGGAAAGAGCCGATGGGTTTATCCACCTTGCCAATGCCCGAACGCGCCATCTTGACGGCCGAGGCCAAAGCCTCCACAGCTTTGTCTTGCCCAAACACCACATTCTTTAAATCACGCTCCAATGTTTGCAACTTGCTGCGGTCATCGTTGGAGACGTTGGCGGGTGGAATGCGTGCAATTTTGGCAATGATGGCCTCGACTTCGGCTTTATCAATCACGTCTTTGCGATTTTCTGGTTTAGCGATCCTCTGAGCGGCTCCCGCTTCGTCAATCACATCAATGGCTTTGTCGGGCAAGTGGCGATCATTGATGTATTTGCTGGACAACTCCGAGGCCGCCTGCAAAGCATCCGCCGTATAGGTCACGCTGTGGTGCTCTTCAAAGCGCGATTTCAGGCCCTTTAAAATTTCGGTCGTTTGTTCAACCGTAGGCTCATTCACATCAATTTTTTGGAAACGACGCGAGAGCGCAGCATCTTTCTCAAAAATACTTCGGTACTCGGTAAACGTCGTCGCGCCTATGCACTTAAGCTGTCCATTGGCTAATGCGGGTTTGAGCAAGTTGGATGCATCAAGCGTCCCCCCCGAAGCAGAACCCGCGCCAATGATGGTGTGTATTTCGTCAATGAACAAAATGGCATTGGCCTTTTCTTTTAACTGCTTTAACACACCTTTCAGACGCGCTTCAAAATCACCGCGATACTTGGTTCCGGCCAGTAGCGTGCCCGTGTCAAGGGAGTAAACGGTTGCGTCTTCCAGCACCGATGGCACATCCTTTTGCGTGATGCGCCAAGCCAAACCTTCGGCAATCGCCGTTTTGCCAACGCCCGCCTCTCCCACTAAAAGAGGGTTGTTTTTACGGCGACGGCAAATGATTTGAATCGCCCGCTCGACCTCGTGCTCGCGCCCAATGAGCGGATCGATCTTGCCATCTTTAGCCATTTGGTTGAGGTTTTGGCAATAGGTATCCAGTGGCGATGATTTGTCACCTTTATCGCCCGTTTTCGCGCCCTCCTCATCACCGTCTGCGGAGCCCGCCGCCTGTGGCTCGGGCTTGTCGGTTTTTTTGATGCCATGCGCAATGAAGTTCACCACATCTAACCGGGTAATACTTTGCTGGTGCAGATAAAACACAGCGTGCGAGTCTTTTTCGCCGTAGATAGCCACCAATATATTGGCTCCTTGGACTTCTTTTTTTCCGGTACCCGTGGATTGAACGTGCATGATGGCACGCTGAATCACACGCTGAAAACCTAAAGTTGGCTGCGTATCAACTTCGTCTGATCCCGCTACAACCGGCGTGTTGTCTGTGATGAAGTCGGTGAGCGCTTTTTGCAGCTCGTCTATCCTAGCTGCGCAGGCCTCCAGCACCTCCCGCCCACTGGGGTTGTCCAGCATGGCTAGCAACAAGTGCTCGACGGTGATAAATTCGTGCCGCGCCTTGCGCGCATGAGCAAAAGCCATCTGGATGCTTGCTTCTAATTCTTGTGAAATCATGATCGTTGGCTTTCTAAAAAATCTAATCTATGGGTTGTGCGACAACTTGCAAGGGGTGTCCTGCGCTTTGTGCGGCTTCCATCACCATGTTGACCTTGGTCGCTGCCACGTCTTTTGTAAATACACCGCACACGCCACGCCCCTCCATATGGACTTTGAGCATGATAGCGATGGCACTGTCTCGGTCTTTGCCAAAAAACTCCATGATGACAAACACAACAAACTCCATGGGCGTGTAGTCGTCATTTAAGAGCACTACTTGAAACATCTGGGGCGGCTTGGTTTTTTCAGGGCGACGCTCCAGCACGACCGAGCCGTCGTCGTCAAACGGTGAGTGATCTGGGCTTGAGTTGTGTTCCATGATGTGATGCATAAGCCTTTATGTAGCGAGCATTTTCCAAGTTTCAACCACCGAGTCGGGATTGAGCGACATCGATGTAATACCCATCTCGACCAACCAGCGGGCAAAGTCAGGATGGTCGCTTGGCCCCTGTCCGCAAATACCCACGTATTTGTTTTGCGCTAAGCAAGCCCGAATCGCCATCGTCAGCATCGCTTTGACAGCAGGGTCTCGCTCATCAAAATCTTGGGCGAGCAACTCAAGCCCCGAGTCACGATCAAGCCCCAAGGTTAATTGGGTCAAATCGTTAGAACCAATCGAAAAGCCATCGAAGTATTCCAAGAATTGCTCAGCAAGAATAGCGTTACTGGGTACTTCGCACATCATGATGTGGCGCAGTCCGTTGACACCGCGTCCAAGTCCGCGCTGGGCGAGCATATCGCTCACGGCTTTGGCCTGTCCAAGCGTGCGCACAAACGGCACCATGACCTCGACATTGACCAAACCCATGTCGTTGCGCACGCGCTTGATCGCCTCGCACTCCATCGCAAAAGCCTCACCAAATTCGCTACTGATGTAACGCGCAGCGCCTCTAAATCCCAGCATGGGATTTTCTTCCTCTGGCTCATAACGGCTACCACCAATCAATTTGCGGTATTCATTCGATTTAAAGTCGGACAGCCGAACAATCACGGGTTTGGGCCAAAACGCCGCCGCAATGGTGGCAACACCTTGCGCAACCTTATCAACGTAAAACGCGCGTGGCGATGCATGACCTCGCGCAGCTCGTTCAACGGCTTCCTTTAAATCAGCATCAACGTTCGGATAATCCAAAATAGCTTTTGGATGCACCCCAATGTTGTTGTTGATGATGAACTCAAGCCGCGCCAAACCGACACCCGCATTGGGCAATTGGCAAAAATCAAAAGCCAATTGCGGGTTGCCAATGTTCATGGTGATTTTGGTTTTGATAACCGGCATCGCACCACGCTGAACTTGCGTTTGCTCAAACGCTAGCTTGCCAGCATACAAATAACCCGTGTCGCCTTCTGCGCAGCTGACCGTGACGAGTTGACCCGTCTTGAGTTGCTCGGTCGCATCGCCGCAGCCCACAACCGCGGGGATACCCAGCTCGCGCGCAATGATGGCGGCGTGGCAAGTACGCCCACCCCGGTTCGTGACAATGGCACTGGCACGCTTCATCACGGGCTCCCAGTTAGGGTCGGTCATATCTGTCACCAAAATATCACCCGCTTTGACCTCATCCATTTGCGACAAGCTGTGAACCAGACGAACCGTTCCTACACCCACTTTCTGACCAATAGCTCGCCCCTGTACCAGCACCTCGCCACGTCCCAGCAACTTGTAGCGAACCTCGCTTTGATCAACCACTTGACTCTTCACGGTCTCGGGACGCGCCTGCAAGATATACAGCTGCCCATCTTGACCGTCCTTACCCCACTCGATGTCCATGGGGCGTCCGTAATGCCTCTCAATGATCAAAGCGTACTTGGCCAGTTGCAAGACATCGGCATCGGTCAACGAATAGCGATCTCTTTGATCTGGCGCAACCTCGGTGGTTTTCACCAGTTGTCCGGTTGCCGCTTTTTCCTGCGGCGTGGCAAACACCATCTGAATCAGCTTGCTCCCTAAATTGCGCCGAATCAGTGCGTTGAAACCTGCGTCCAGCATAGGTTTGTGAACATAGAACTCATCTGGATTGACAGCGCCTTGCACCACCGTTTCGCCTAGGCCATAACTGCTCGTTATAAAGACCACTTGATCAAATCCACTTTCAGTGTCCATGGTAAACATCACGCCCGCAGCGCCTAGGTCAGAGCGCACCATGCGCTGCACACCAACGGATAAAGCCACATCCGAGTGCGCAAATCCTTTATGGACACGGTAGCTAATCGCTCGGTCGTTATAGAGCGAGGCAAAAACTTCTTTGGTTTTATCCAGTACGCCATCGATACCGACCACATTTAAAAATGTCTCTTGCTGTCCGGCAAAAGAGG
>CAZAIW010000020.1:0-6861 GCA_964485285.1 uncultured Burkholderiaceae bacterium
CCAAGATGATGTGGATCATGCCGCTGGTGTTCAGCTTCATGTTCTTCTTCTTCCCCGCAGGCTTGGTGCTGTATTGGTTGGTCAACAACATCTTGTCGATTGCTCAGCAATGGATCATCAACAAACGCTTGGGCGTTAACTAAGGCCTCGGGCGGCTCATCCACTTGTGCGTGCGCAGCCAACAACCCTTGTACCGACGAGTACGCCCATAGCGGCGATTGCAACAGCCCCTGGACGCGGCGCGGTGGGCATTGTGCGGGTGAGTGGCCAGGGCCTTGCGCCCTTTGTACAAAGCCTCTTGGGGGATGCGGCGTGGCAGACGTTGCGCCCGCGTGAAGCGACTTATCTGCCCTTTAAAGACGCGGCGGGACAAACCTTAGACGCTGGACTGGCGCTTTTTTTCCCCGCGCCCCACTCCTACACCGGCGAAGACGTTTTAGAGCTGCAAGCGCACGGCGGCGCGGTCGTGATGCAGTTGTTGCTTGCGCGTTGCCTAGAGGTGGGCAAGGCTTGGGGCATTCGGGTGGCGCGTGCGGGTGAGTTCACCGAGCGCGCCTTCCTCAACGACAAGTTAGACCTTGCGCAAGCTGAGGCTGTGGCCGACCTCATCGATGCCAGCACCGAAGCCGCTGCGCGTTCGGCCTCGCGCTCTTTATCGGGCGAATTCTCCAGCACCCTCCACGTGCTGCGCGACGCGCTCATCCACCTGCGGATGCTGGTCGAGGCAACGCTGGACTTTCCCGAAGAAGACATCGACTTCCTACAACAAGCCGATGCCAAAGGTCAGCTGACCAAACTACAAGGCCAATTGGCCGCGACGCTGCAAACCACGCAGCAAGGGGCGTTGCTGCGCGAGGGCATCAAGCTGGTGATCGCCGGGCAGCCCAACGCGGGCAAGAGTTCGCTGCTCAACGCGCTGGCCGGAGCCGAGTTGGCCATCGTCACCCCTATTGCGGGCACAACGCGCGATGTGGTGCAGCAAACCATACAAATGGAAGGCGTGCCCATCCATGTGCTGGATACGGCGGGGCTGCGTGATACCCACTTAGCGGCGGTGGATGAAGTCGAGAAGATAGGCATCGAACGTGCGTGGCAGCACATTGAGAGCGCCGACGTGATTGTGTTCCTGCACGACCTGACCAAAACAGGCGATGCCCTACACGCCTTGCAGGACGAGGCTTTGCGGGCACGCTTGCCCACAGGCCGCACGGTGATTGAGGTATGGAATAAGGCCGATGTAAATAATGGGGGACTGACCCTGAATTTTGCGGATGCGAAATTAGGGTCTGTCCCCCATTATTTAACGCTTTCGGCCAAAACCGGCGCGGGACTTGCCCAGTTGCGCCGCGCGATTCTTCAGGCGGTGGGCTGGCAAGCTGCGCCAGAGGGGCTGTTCATCGCACGGCAGCGCCACGTTCACGCGCTGCAAGGCGTGGGCGAGCATCTCGCGTTGGCGCATGAGCATCTGCACAGTCGCGCCCCTGCGCTCGAGGTCATCGCCGAAGAGCTGCGCCTTGCCTTGAACGACTTATCCAGCATCACCGGCGAGTTCACACCAGACGATTTGCTGGGCGAGATATTCTCCAAATTTTGTATTGGTAAGTAGGCGGTGTGATGTTGGCGCCCTAGCCCTTCGTCAACCACGCCACCGTCCCTATCCCCAGCAGCGTCATCGCTAGCGACGCGCCCACATGTGCGCTGATGGCACCGCAGGCCCAGGCTAGGCGGCCTTGTTGCAAGAGGCTTACCACTTCGGCTGAAAAGGTCGAGAACGTGGTCAGTCCGCCTAAAAACCCCGTGATGATGAGCAGCCGCCACTGCGGCGAGAGCTCGGGGTGGTTGCCCAGATAGGCCACGGCCACGCCGATCAAATAGCCGCCGATGGCGTTGGCCATTAAGGTGCCCGGTGGAATGGAGGGGAAGAGCGCGTTTAACTGCACGCCCAACCACCAGCGTAAGATCGCTCCCAGCGACGCGCCAACGCTGATGGATACAAGCGTTAGCCAAAGCGGCTGCATCATGTGAACCCCTCTCCCCAATGAATCTTGATAACAAACCCTCATTGTCGCCAAACTTGGTGTGGTTTCGCCGCGATCTGCGCACGGAAGATCACGCTGCGCTGTCCCGCGCACTCCAAGATGCGGCCGCGCGCGGCGCGGGTGTCTACGCCGTGTTTGTGTTGGATACCGCCATCTTGGCTGCGCTGCCACGGCGCGATTTGCGCGTGGCGTTTATCCACGCATCTTTGCTGGATGTAGACCAGCAGCTGCAAAAGCTATCCAGCGGCGCGGCTCGCCTCTTGGTGCTGCACGGCGCGGCGACCTATGAAATCCCACGCCTTGCGCTAGAGCTGGGCGTAGCGGCGGTGTACGCCAACCACGACGACGAGCCGCAGGCCGTGCGGCGCGACGCGCAGGTGGCCGAGGCGCTGCGCGGCCTTGGTTGCGCGTGGTATAGCGACAAAGATCACGTGATCTTTGAGCGCCAAGAGGTGCTCACGCAAACCGGCAAGCCCTACACGGTTTTCACGCCGTATAAAAACGCATGGCTCAAGCGGCTGCACAGCGCTGCAAACGGCTTGTACACCGCGCCCCACCCCATTTTTGAATATGCCCATGCCCTGCAAGCCTTGCCCAGCAAGCTTTGCGAAGCCTATCGCCTGCCAAGCCTTGCAGATATTGGCTTTGAGGACATTGACCTTGCAAAAATAGGCGTTTTAGCGGGTAGTTTGGGCGCACACAAACGGTTGGCGGACTTTGCGCCGCGCATGGCGCGGTACCACGAGGCGCGGGACTATCCCGCCATCAAAGGGCCCAGTTACCTGAGCGTGCACTTGCGCTTTGGCACGGTGTCGATTCGGCGCTTGGTGCGCTTGGCGCTGGCGCAAACGGCCGCAGATGTTGCTACGGCTGATGCCAGCCATAGCAGCGCAGGCGCAGGCCCTGCTACGTGGCTCTCCGAGCTGATCTGGCGCGATTTTTACCATCAGATCATGGCCAACTTTCCGCACGCCATGACGGGCAGCTTCAAGCCCGAGTACGACCGCATCGTGTGGGAGCAAGGCGCACAGGCCGATGCGCTCTACGCCGCTTGGTGCGAGGGGCGCACCGGCTATCCGCTGGTGGATGCGGCGATGCGCCAGCTCAACCAATCGGGCTACATGCACAACCGGCTGCGCATGGTGGTGGCGAGTTTTCTAACCAAAGATATAGGGCTGGATTGGCGCTGGGGCGAGCGCTACTTTGCCCAGCAGCTCATCGACTTTGACCTTGCCGCCAACAACGGCGGCTGGCAGTGGGCGGCCTCTAGCGGCTGCGATGCGCAGCCCTACTTCCGCATCTTTAACCCGACCAGCCAAAGCGAGAAGTTTGATCCGCAAGGCAAATTCATCAAGCGCTACGTGCCCGAGCTGGCGCACCTAGCGGGCAGCGACATACATGCGCCCAGCGCCGCGCAGCGCGGCGCGGCCTACCCCGCGCCCATCGTCGATCACGCGGCAGCCAGGCTCAAAACACTGGAGCGCTATGCCATCGTCAAGCGTTGACACTTTGTATGTCGACGCGCACGTCGTGGTGGCGTGCAAGCCCGCTGGGTTGCTGTCCGTGCCCGGGCGCGGCGCGGATAAGCAAGACTGCTTGAGCACGCGGCTGGCCGCCAAGTGGGGCGACATCCACATCGCGCATCGGCTTGACCAAGCCACCTCGGGCTTGATGGTGTTTGCAAGGAATCGGGCGGCGCTGCAACATCTCCATGCTCAATTTCGGCAAGGCACGGTGGACAAGGTGTACGAGGCCATCGTGCACGGTAAGCCAAGCTGGACAAGGCTTACCATCGAGCTGCCCTTGATGGCCGACTGGCCCAACCGCCCGAAACAAAAAGTCGATCACGCGCACGGCAAGCCCTCCACCACACACGCGCAGGTGATTCATGTTGATGAGCAGACCCACACCTGCCGCGTGCGCTTAACCCCCATCACGGGACGCACGCATCAACTGCGCGTACACCTGCAAGCGGTGGGGCATCCGATGGTGGGAGACGCGCTCTATGGGCGAGAGGCCACGTCTAGTCAGGCTTTAGCGGATGGTCGCCTGATGCTGCACGCCAGTCGGCTGGCGTTGACGCATCCCAGCACGGATGAGCTGCTGGTGTTTGAATCAAGCCCGGATTTTTAAGCCGACCACGTCACCGCGCCTGAATACGCTGTCGCCAGCACCACCACGCCAAACGCGATGCGGTACCACGCAAACACCACAAAGCTGTGCGTGGCGATGTACCGCAGCAGCCAGCGCACACACAGCCACGCGCTGATAAACGACATCACCAAACCCACGGCAAACAAAGGCGCGTCGGCAGCGGACAACAGCGCCCGCTCCTTATAGAGGCTGTAAGCGCCCGCGCCAATGAGCGTGGGGATCGCTAAATAAAACGAAAAATCGGTCGCCGCCTTGCGCGATAAGCCCAAGAGCATGCCGCCAATGATGGTGGCTCCGCTACGGCTGGTGCCCGGAATCATCGCCAAGCACTGCACCAAACCGACCTTGAGCGCCAAGAGCGGGGTCATGGACTCGACAGAATAATTGGGGACTGACCCTGAATTTTGCGCAGACAAAATTGGGGTCTGTCCCCAATTATTCGAACGGTGCCGCTCCACCCACAAAATAATCAAGCCGCCCACAATAAACGTGGTGGCCACCACCAGCGGCGTAAACAGATGCGCTTTGATGTACTTGCCAAACACCAATCCCAGCACCACCGCAGGCACAAACGCGATCAGCACGTTGAGCGCAAAGCCACGGCTGGCCGGGCTTGTGGGCAGGGTCACCAACGTGCTCTTGATTTTTTGCCAGTACACCAAGATGACCGCCAAAATCGCGCCGGTTTGAATGGCGATGTCAAACACCTTGGCTTTGTCGTCGTCAAACCCGAGCAAGGAGCCCGCCAAGATCAGATGCCCGGTGGAGGAAATGGGCAGGAACTCGGTGAGTCCCTCGACCACGCCCATGAGGGCGGCTTTGATAAGTAGGGTGATGTCCATTAGATTGCTTTCAGTCCTGTTACTTTAAACCCCACATCCAGTCGCTTGCCTTTGCGTCCGCGCGGCGCGGTGGTCATGGCGAGCATTTTGTGGTCTAACTTCTCGGTCTTTTCTTTGCCACCGCGCCCCGTGCCCGTCAGCGTTGTTGCCGTGCCTTGCGCGATCACGATAGCACCTGCCAGTGTGTCTTGCGCCTCCAGCGCCATCAGCATCAGGCCGCGCCCGCCGCCCGCCATCTGGCGCAGCTCGGAGAGCGCAAAACTGAGCAGCCTCCCCTCGCGCGAGGCGCATACCACTTGGCCTGTGGGCGCGTTCGGCTGGGAGGCCTCGCCCTGCTTGGCTTGCAGCGCAGGGGGTATGTAGGATGGCGCTATCAGCGCCTCGCCCGCGCCCAAGCTGACAAACGCTTTGCCCGCTTTTTGGCGCGACACCATGTTCGCAACGCTGGCGTAAAAGCCGTAGCCGCCGCTGCTGGCAAGTAGCAACTGCTCGTGCGCAGCGCCCGCAAAATAGTGCTGCGCTTGTGTGCCGGGTTCTAGTTCGATGAGGCTGGCAATGGGCTGCCCGTCGCCGCGTCCACCCGGTAGCGCCGAGACGGGTACCGAGTACACCCGCACGCCCTTGCTATCGCTGGCGCTGCCCGCCGAGCCAAAGACGATCAGCGTATCGACCGAGCGGCACTCAAAGCGGCGCAGCAGCGCGTCGCCCGCTTTAAAGGTCAGCGTGCTGGTGTCGATGCCGTGCGCCTTTTGCGTGCGCACCCAGCCGCGCTCGGAGACGATCACCGTCACCGGCTCGTCTATGATCTTGATCTCCGCCACCACGCGGCGCTCCTCTTGCACCTTGGTGCGCCGCGCGTCGGCAAAGGTTTTGGCATCGCCCTCAATCTCGCGCACCATCAGGCGCTTGAGCGCGGCGGGACTGTTCAAAATCTCCTCTAGCTTGCTTTGCTCGGCGCGTAGCTCGGACAGCTCTTGCTCGATCTTGATCGCCTCCAGCCTTGCCAGTTGGCGCAGCCGAATCTCCAAAATATCTTCCGCTTGTCGGTCGGACAGCTTGAAACGCGCCACCAGCGCGGCCTTGGGCGCATCGCTTTGGCGGATGATGGCGATTACCTCATCGATATTGAGCAGCACGATTTGCCGCCCCTCCAAAATGTGGATGCGCTCTTGCGTCTTGCCCAGCAGATGCCGACTGCGCCGCTCGATGGTTTGCGCCCGAAAGGCAATCCACTCCACCAACATTTGGCGCAGACTCTTTTGCACGGGCCGACCGTCCATGCCAATGGCCGTCAGGTTGATGCTGCTAGAGGTCTCCAGCGAGGTGTGCGCCAACAGCGTGTTGATCAACTCTTGCTGCAGGGTGCGCGAGCTTTTAGGCTCGATCACGATGCGCACCAGCGCGTCCTTGTTCGACTCATCACGCACCGCGTCCACCACCGACAAAAACGTCGCCTTCAGCTGCACCTGCTCCGTCAGCAGCGCCTTCTTACCCGCCTTGACCTTGGGGTTGCTCATCTCCTCAATTTCGCCCAGCACCTGCGCCGTGCTCACGCCCGGGGGTAGCTCGTCAATCACCAACTGCCACTGCCCACGCGCCAAGTCCTCCACATGCCAACGCGCCCGCACCTTGAGCGAGCCGCGCCCCGTTTGATACGCCTGCGCAATGTCGGCGGCAGAGCTAATAATTTGTCCGCCTCCCGGGTAGTCGGGCGCGGGCAAGATGGCAAACAACGCATCATCGGGCAGCGCCGGATTTTTAATCAGCGCCGTGCAGGCACTGGCCACCTCGGCGGTGCAGACCATCGCCGGCTTCGGCGCCATCGT
>CAZAIW010000020.1:6871-9571 GCA_964485285.1 uncultured Burkholderiaceae bacterium
TGGCTGGGGATTTCGGTCGCCAGCCCCACCGCAATGCCGCTGGCACCGTTGAGCAAATGAAACGGCAGTCGCGCGGGCAACTGGCGCGGCTCCTCGGTCGAGCCATCGTAGTTGGGCACAAACTCCACCGTGCCCATATCAATCTCGTCCAGCAGCAGCGTGGTGATCTTGGCCAGCCGCGCCTCGGTATAACGCATGGCGGCGGCGTTATCGCCATCGCGCGAACCAAAATTGCCCTGCCCATCCACCAGCGGATAGCGCTGCGAGAAGTCTTGCGCCATGCGCACCATTGCGTCATAGGCGGCTTGGTCGCCGTGCGGATGAAAGCGCCCCAGCACATCGCCCACCACCCGCGCCGACTTCACCGGGCGCGCGCCCGCGTTGCCGTTGGCACCGCCAAAGCCCAGCCCCATGCGCGACATCGAGTAAAGAATACGCCGCTGCACCGGCTTTTGTCCGTCGCACACATCGGGCAAGGCGCGGCCCTTCACAACGGATAGCGCGTACTCCAAATACGCTTGCTGCGCGTAGTGCGCTAGCTCTAAAGATTCGCCTTCGGGTTCTAGGGTGGTGATGCTCATGGTTGATTTTTTCTGTGGGTTAGGCGCATGGGGGCTCATCTACAATAGCGCCCAAAGGTTCCCCCTTGATGACAAGAGCCCAAGGGGCTCTCTCTGCAAAGAGTAGTCAAGGGGGTCAATTTTTTTGTCTCTCTGTATTGTGCAAAATTTCTGCGGCGATAGCGGGTTTGAGTCGGTCATAAAAAACCTCATCCTCGCCTCGGTGGTTGCCTTGCCACTTTCTGAAGATCGCCCAGTTGCAATAGTCTGCGATTTGTAAACCAAAATGCGAGCGTGAGGCGTGGTGAAAAATTCGGTAGCGCAAATCGGCGGGTAGTTTGTCCGCTAGCGCTTGTTTAACCGCTTTTTCAATGGCCTGTCTTTTTTTCTGGATGGGGATCGTGTCTGTAATGACCAAAACTTCTTTTGCGCCCTTTGCAATTTCACGCGGGATGATCTCGTTTAACAGATGTCCAAGCATTTCGGGGTAAAAGTGCTTGTCGGTTTGCAGAGCTGCTGGGACGCTTGATTTTTCGACAACCAGTGTATCGATGGTCAGGCTGGCTTGGTGGTTGATCAATAGCCCAAACACTTTATTGCGCACGAATCGATTGTCTTCGGAACAATGGAAGAACTCGGCATGAAGTCCGTACTCCATGCAGTCATAGCGCAAATTATTGAGCGACTCATACAACTCAAATGGGCGGCGCATGGCGACGCTCGTTAGCGTGAAGTAGCGCGTTCCTGAAGGTTTGAAATCAAAATTGCCGCCCTCGTCTAAGAATAGGTAAATGCTGTGGCTCATGTTCTTATTTTTAAGCCGGTTGTCCTGTAGGCCTTGTCCTGCGGCGCTTGTGGCAGCATCTGGCCTGACGGGCTTGCCCAGCAAGGCGTGCAGGCCATCCCTCTTTTAAAAAGACTCATTTTGGGTGCCTTTAGGGGGCTCTTTTTTGCCCTTCGCAGCTGCTTTGCGTGCAGGCGGTTGTGGCAGTTTCAGCGGCGCTTGTTTCGCGGGCGGCAAAAAGTTGCTGCCCGTCACCACGCTTTGACCCGTGCGTTGCTCTAGGTCTTCTTTGGCGCGTTTAGCCACACGGCCACCCTCTACCCCAGCTTTGGCATTTTGTTGCAGCCCTTTGGCGTGTTCGGTCTCGGCGATCTGGCGCGTAGACAACTCGGCCAGCGCGGTGAAGATCAACTCTGCCTCGCTCATGTGGTCGCGTAGGTTTTAAGTCTTCAAAGTCTTCAGCGACTTGTGCGCTTGCACACTCAACCCCGTCCACTCTTGATGAATGATGTTGGTCAGCAGCGCAAACTCATCGGCCTTCTCCACGCCGCTTTCCCTCCAGTAATCGGTCAGCTTGTTGCGGGTCTCTTGCCCGGTCATGCGCTGCTGAATCCATTTGGCACTGCGCCCCAGCTTTTGCCAGTTCTCGCGGGCACGGTCTAGGCTTTGCGCGGGGTCGGCGATTTCTTGCATGCGCTCGTAGCCCACGCGGGCTAGCCATTGTTTGAAGGGTTCGGCTTTGGGAGAAGGGATGGACTGAATCAGGCGCAGCAGGGTTTCTACATCGGCAACGTCGGTATCACGCAAGCGGCCATCGGCAGCTGGCATTTTCAACCGTACGATTTTCTCGTACGGTTGCCCAGATTCTTTTTCCAATTTGCGGCGCAGGTCACTCCAATAGCGTTTGGGAATGGTGCTCTCGGTCAGCACCTGCACCACATCCACCACCGAGAAATACCACTTCTCTTCTTCAGCGCGCCAATGCGAGCGCACTTGAATGGATTCAAACAATTTGACTTGCGGGGTCTGCGTCATGGTTTATTTCCCTTTCAGTGCTTGCAGCAGTTCAGCGGCGCGTGGGTGTTGCAAGATCGGGGCAAGTACCTCAATCATGCGCTGCTGTATTTTTTCCTTGCTCCATCCAAGCGCTTGCAGCAAGCCCGCGTAGTGGCCAATCGCATCGCTTAAATGCGGATGCGCATGACCGTTGCTGACGGTGAACTGCACAAAAATTTCTAAATGTCTGCGCGATAAAGGCTCGGCCTCCTTTAGGCGGCCAGTAGCGGCTAGCAACATCGCCAGATTGTTCAAATCTCTTGCAATATCAGGATGGTCTTCCCCGTAACTGGCTTTATC
>CAZAIW010000020.1:9581-18142 GCA_964485285.1 uncultured Burkholderiaceae bacterium
CTAAAGCACGACGCAAAAGCGACTCCGCCTCCCCTAATCGATTGGGGACGAAAAGCAAAAGTGCGAGAGTGTTTAAATCTGTTGCTACCTCAGGATGATCTTCGCCGTAATTGGCTTCATCTATTGCCAAGGCGCGGCGACAGAGCGGCTCCGCCGCGTCTAAGCGATTGGTGTCATAAAGTACGTTTGCGAGATTGTGTAGTGCCGTGGCGACCTCTGGATGGCCTTTACCGTAACGAGTTTCGCTAATTGCCAAAGCACGGTAAAGGAGTTGCTCTGCTTCCCTTGAGCGGTTGGTGACTTTAAGCAAGGTTGCTAGATTGTTTAACCCCCTAGCCACCTCAGGTTGGTCTTTGCCGCAACTGGCTTCATGAATTGCCAAAGCGCGGCGAAAGAGCGGTTCGGCTTTACGGAAGCTGGCCTGCGCATAAAACACCACCCCCAATTGGTTCAACATTCGCGCCACTGTCTTCGCCCAAGCTTGCTGGGCAAGCCAAGGTAGCCCGTGGGTTTGCTGCGTTTGATCGGCCTCGTCCAGCAGGTTTTCTGCATGGGCGACCAAGGGCAGGAGCACGGGCCAAGTCAGCACATTGCTGGGGTTGCCTTGCATGGCTTGATTCACCCACGCCAAGCTGTGCTGCCATGCGGGGCAAGCAGTTGCGCTAGGAGCGGCGGAGCTGGGCGACGAGGGGGTGGGCTGTAGCGCTGTGCGCTGCTGGGCGCGTACCACGTCGATCAAGACGCGGTGGAGCTGGGGATCGTTGCCTGCCTCCAGCAAGCCGTAGCGGCGTAGCTCGGCCAGCGCAGCGCGGGTATCGGGCACGCCTTCTAGCGGGGCATCTAGCAGGTGCTGGGGCAAGGGCGCTGGCGCAAGCCAAGCAAGGCGCTCCAGCAAGGCGCGGGCATCTTGGCTGAGCGCGTCAATGCTCAGGCGCAAGCTGGCCAGCACGCTGCGCGGGTAGTCGCCTATCAGCTCGGAGTTGTAGCCCAGCATTTGACTGGGACTTTGTTGCCACGCCGTGTGGTAACGCGCCCAGCTGATGCGGCGATCGTGCACATAGGCCGCAGCCATGTGTAGCCCCAGCGCGTAGCCGTCGAGTGCGTCCACGATGCTGTCCAGCGCTTGGCGCTCAGCGACATCCGTAGGTTCGCTTTGTTGGGTATGGGCGAGCAGCAAGGCGCGGGCATCAACCTTGGTGAGCTTGCCCAGCTGCTGCACCACAAAGCCCTCGCCCCATGTGTTTAAGCGGGTGGTGATGAGGATGCGACCGTTGGGTAAAGCCTTGGCCAGTTCGGCCACGGCGCGGGCGGCGTCTAGCGTATCGGCGTTGTCGGCAATGAAGAGCCAGCCCTTGTGTTGTGCCAGCCACTTCGTAGCTTCGTCTGCACGTCTGGCGGGGGGCTGGTCTGCCAGCCCTAGGTGCAGCTTGCCGCACAGCTCGGACAGGCTGGCCTCTAAACGATCAGGGCTTTCGGCATTGAGCAGCGCAATCGGGCGGTAGTGCTGACCGTAGTGCCGGGCGTACTCTTCGGCCAAGCGGGTCTTGCCATAGCCGCCCATGCCTTGCAGCGCATGGGTGGAGAGCACCACGTCTTGCCCCGCACCGGCTTGCAGGGCTTCGTGCAGCTGCGCAAGCTCCTTGTCTCGGCCTTTGAAGTTTTCGCCTAGGCTGGGGCGGATGTTGATGAAGTGGGGGATGGATGCGGGGGTGGTGGGGGGTGTGAGTTTTTCCACTGGCGCGAGTAGCGCTTGCCGCAAAAATTGGCAAACAAGGCGATAAACCGAGGCGCTTCGGTCATCCAGCTTGCACATGTTCTTATGGTGCGCGGGCAAGGGGTAGCAGATGGAGTTTGGTAAGCCGGGGTCAGCGCTGGCTTGGGGGACAACGGTCACGCCCGCAGCCAGAGGCTGGGTCTCGCTAAACACAAGCGCTTTGTCGCTGGGCCAGTGGTTGCGAAACCAGTCGTTCAAACCAACCAGGTCGGGGTGACTAAAGTCCAGCACTTTGCCAAGCTCGCTAGCAACCGCATTAAGCGGTGTCAGCGCACTTTTGACGGGCGAGCCAAGGTGCGGCGTACCAAAGAAAACCAAACCACGAAACGCCGCCAGCTTCGCGTGTTTGGTATCACTGAGTTTGCGCAGCAGGGCCTTGCTCACCAGCCCACCCAAGCTGTGCATGACAAGCGCCACGGGCTGAGTTAGCAAACCATCGGTTTCTAGGTGCCGAAGAAACGTCAGGCTTGACGGCAGGAGCGCTTCGGGCTTGCCTTTGAACACCGTGGACGATGCGTCATACCCATACGTCCACACCGCCACGCCCTGCTCGGCCAAGTCTTGCACAAGCCACGTGGGCCAAAAGCTATCGGCATCGTCTGGGTTTTTCGCCCACGTGTTGCCGCCCGAGCCACCCAAGCCATGGACAAACACCACATGCGCTTGTGCTTGCTCGCTGGGTTGCCCGCCAATGTGGTGCAAGCCGTGGCTGTTAAAGCGGTTCATGCGGTTCACGGGAGGCTCCTGTTTTGCGGGCGGTGTGCTCATGATTGCGTTGTCTCCAGCAAAGCGCGGTCGCGCTCTAGTTCGGCTTGCAGTTCGGTTTCGGTAGGGATCAGCGCTTGGTACTTGCTGGCGAAAAGCTGTTGCCTATCAGCCAAAAGCGAGTACTTGGCTACGGCGGCGTTGCGCTCAGAGCACAGAATCAGCCCCAGCGTGGGGTTGTCGCCTTCGCCCCTGTGTAGCTCGTCAAATACACGCACATACATGTCCATCTGCCCCACGTCTTGGTGCGCGAGCTTGCCCACTTTCAAGTCCACCAGCACAAAGCACTTGAGCAGGTAGTTGTAGAACACGAGGTCGATGAAGCAGTCTTCGCCCTCCACGCGCACATGCTTTTGTCGCGCCACAAAGGCAAAGCCCTTGCCCAGCTCCATCAAGAATTTTTGCAATTGGTCGAGCAACCCCCTCTCCAAGTCTTTCTCGTACAAACCGTGGTCGGCTTGCGCACCGAGAAACTCCAGCACGTAGGGGTCGCGGATGAAATCACGCGGGTCGGGCGGTGCTTCTTGGGCAATGTTGGCTAGTGCTTCGTTTTTTAAGCTGGACTGGGCGCTGCCCTGGCTGCTGAGCAAGCGCTCGTAAAACAGGGTGGCAATTTGCCGATCCAACGCCCGCACGCTCCAGCCCTGCTCGGCGGCTTCTTGGGCGTACCAGTCGCGCGCTTTTGGGTCTTCGATGCGCAGGATGCGGGTGTAGTGGCTCCAACCTAAATCGAGAGACAGCGTCTCTCGATTTGGATAGGTCAGATACAAGCGGCGCATGGCACGCAAATTGGTGACATCAAAGCCTTTGCCAAACTCCTGCGTCAATTCGGCAGACAGCCAGCTCAGTACTTTGGCTCCGTACTGGGCGCGGGTTGCGCCACCTTGCTCATCCTCCACAATCAGCCGCCCAATTTGCCAATAGGTCTGCACCATGACGGTGTTGACCGCCTGCCGTACTTGTGCGCGTGCCGACAGCAGCAGCTGACGGATGTGGTCGTGCAGGGTTACGTCTGTGGATGCTGATTTTTGGATGTTGAGTTTTGCGTTCATCGGGGCGCTTCTTTACATAGGTGTAGCGTCAAAAACATGGGGCGTGAACATCCATGTTTAGCGCATGGGTCTGTGCAATCTCCGCACTGACTTTGCCCGCGTCTTGCATGGTCATGGGAATCTGGCGCTGGGCCATGCTCTCGGCCAAATCGAGGTAGGCGGTGACGAGCAGTTGACGTTGCTGCATCTCATCCTGCGTGTTGTAGCTTTTACCGTCGGCAGCAGTTATCCGAAAACTTTGAATAACGGCATCTTCTGGTAACTCCTTATCCGCATATACGGCTTGCACGCCACGCTTAAACATCAATCTCAACCCCATCACCGTGGAGTTCCATCAGCTCGCGCCTAGAAGCCGCTTCGCCCTTGCCCATGAGTTTGGTCATGTGGACGTGTGTTTGCGCTAAATCGAGTTCGCGCCAAGCCACGGGGAGTAGTCGCCGGGTGTCGGGGTTGAGCGTGGTGTCCCACAGTTGTTCGGCGTTCATTTCGCCCAGTCCTTTGAAGCGGCTGATTTGGCAGCGCTCGCGCACCACGCCTTCTTTGGCGGCCTTATCCAGCAAGGCTTGCAGCTCGCCCTCGTCAAGCGCGTAGGTTTTGCTGGCGGGTTTTTTGCCGCGTGCCGGAATGTCCAATCTAAACAATGGCGGACGCGCGATGTAGACGTGTCCGGCCTCGATGAGTTTGGGGAAGTGTTTGAGAAAGAGCGTCAGCAGCAGCACTTGGATGTGCGAGCCGTCCACGTCGGCATCGGACAGGATGCAAATTTTGCCGTAGCGCAAACCCGACAGGTCGGGCGAGTCGTGCTCGCCGTGCGGGTCAACGCCGATGGCGACCGAGATGTCGTGGATTTCGTTGTTGGCAAACAGGCGGTCACGCTCGACTTCCCACGTGTTGAGCACTTTGCCGCGCAGGGGCAAGATGGCTTGGCTTTCTTTGTCGCGTCCCATTTTGGCGGAGCCACCAGCGGAGTCGCCTTCGACTAAGAAGACTTCGTTGTGCGTGATGTCGCGGCTTTCGCAGTCGGTGAGTTTGCCCGGCAACACGGCCACGCCCGAGCCTTTGCGCTTTTCCACTTTCTGACCCGCACGCTGACGCGCTTGGGCGGCTTGAATGGCCAGTTCGGCGAGTTTTTTGCCCCACTCGATGTGGGAGTTGAGCCACAGCTCTAGCGCGGGACGCACGTAGTTGGAGACGAGCTTCAAGGCGTCGCGCGAGTTCAGGCGTTCTTTGATTTGGCCTTGGAACTGGGGGTCGAGCACTTTGGCGGAGAGCACGTAGCTGGCGCGGGCAAACACGTCTTCGGGCAGCAGCTTGACACCTTTGGGCAGTAGGGCGTGCATGTCGATGAAGCTTTTGACCGCTTGAAAAAGTCCATCGCGCAGCCCGCTGTCGTGTGTGCCCCCGGCGGTGGTGGGGATGAGGTTGACATAGCTCTCGCGCAGCACCGCGCCTTCTAGCGTAAAGGCCAGCGCCCAAGCCGCGCCCTCGCCTTCGGCAAAGCCGGTGTCTTCGGCTTCTTTGCCGGCTTTGGTGAATTGCTCGCCTTCAAAGAGTGGGATGACGGGGTCTGCGCTCAAGCTTTGCGTGAGGTAGTCGGCCAGGCCCCCTTTGTATTGCCATGTGGTGGTTTGGTCGCTTTTGTCTTTGGCGCGTTCGTTGACCAGTGTCACGGTCACGCCGGACATCAGTACCGCCTTGGAGCGCAAAAGGTGAGTAAGTTCGGCCAGTGGAAATTGGGGCGAGTCGAAGTAGCGGACATCGGGCCACACCCGGACGGTGGTGCCTTGTTTTTTATCGCCCGCCGTCCAGTCGCGCTGGGTGAGCGGCTCGGTCACGTCGCCGCCCGCAAAGACCAGCCGTGCGACGCGGCCATCGCGGTACGAGGCGACTTCTAGGCGCGTGGACAGCGCATTGGTGACGCTCACACCCACGCCGTGCAGACCGCCCGCAAAGCTGTACGCGCCGCCACTGCTCTTATCAAATTTGCCGCCCGCGTGGAGCTGGGTAAACACGATTTGCATCACGGGTAAGCCTTCGCCCTCGTGGATACCGTGCGGGATGCCGCGCCCGTCGTCCTCTACGCTGACCGAGCCGTCCGTGTGCAGCGTGAGCGTGATGCGTTTGCCAAAGCCGGCCAGCGCTTCGTCGGCGGCGTTGTCGAGCACTTCTTGGATGATGTGCAGCGGGTTGTCGGTGCGGGTGTACATGCCCGGGCGCTGCTTGACGGGCTCTAGTCCCTTTAAGACGCGAATGGATTGTTCTGAATACTGGTTTTTTATACTGTTGGCCATGCCCGCGATTTTAGTGACAGAGCCCTTTGCGACTTCTGTACAATGCGAGGCTTCTTTTACAACCCTTGAGGGATATATGAGTGATATCGAAACCCGTGTCAAAAAAATCATCGCTGAGCAGCTTGGCGTGGAAGAGTCTGCCGTTACCAACGAAAAAGCTTTCGTAGCTGATCTGGGCGCTGACTCACTGGACACCGTGGAATTGGTGATGGCCTTGGAAGATGCGTTTGGCATTGAGATTCCTGATGAAGACGCAGAGAAGATCACAACCGTGCAAAACGCGGTTGACTACGCAACAGCCCACAGCAAGGCTTAAGCCTTCGGTTGATCAAAGCTAAAAAAGCCTGATCCTTGAACAAGGTCAGGCTTTTTGTCGTTGCTAGTTGAAAATGGGAGTGTGAGTATGACAAAGCGTAGAGTGGTGGTGACGGGCATTGGCTGCGTGACCCCTGTGGGTAACGATGTCGCCAGCAGCTGGGCGAGCTTGTTGGCGGGGCGCTCCGGTATTGCGGACATCACCAAGTTTGATGCCTCGGCCTTTGCTTGCAAGTTTGCCGGCGAGGTCAAAGGGTTTGATCCGCTGGCCTACTTCAACACCAAAGAAGTTCGCACCATGGATACGTTTATCCATTACGGCATTGCAGCAGCCGATCAAGCGGTGCGCGATTCGGGGCTGCCCACTGGCGAGGCGCTTGGCGAAGAGCAATCCCTGCGCATTGGCTGCAACATTGGCTCTGGCATTGGCGGTTTGCCGCTGATTGAAGAGACGCAAATCGAGCTGACCGCACGTGGCCCGCGCCGCATCACACCGTTTTTTGTGCCAGCAAGCATCATCAACATGATTTCGGGGCACGTCTCCATTCGCTTTGGCTTTAAGGGCCCCAACATTGCCGTTGTGACGGCCTGCACAACGGGCTTGCACGCAATTGGCCTCTCGGCACGCATGATTGAATACGGCGATGCTGATGTCATGATTGCTGGTGGTGCCGAGTCCACGGTCTCCCCGCTGGGCATTGGCGGCTTCGCGGCGGCGCGTGCGCTATCCACGCGCAACGACGATCCCACAACGGCCTCGCGCCCCTTCGACAAAGACCGCGACGGCTTTGTACTGGGCGAGGGCGCTGGCGTGATGGTGCTAGAAGAGTACGAGCACGCCAAGGCGCGCGGCGCGAAAATTTACTGTGAACTCGCCGGTTTTGGTATGAGTGGCGATGCGTACCACATGACCGCGCCCAATACCGACGGCCCGCGCCGAGCCATGACCCATGCGCTCATGAATGCCGGGGTGAACGCCGATCAGGTCAACTACGTCAACGCGCACGGCACCTCAACCCCGCTGGGGGACATTAACGAGACCAACGCCATCAAGGCGGCGCTGGGCGAGGCCGTGGCTAAGCGAGCGCTCATTAACTCCACCAAATCGATGACGGGACATCTGCTAGGCGGCGCGGGCGGTATCGAGTCGGTGTTCACCGTGCTGGCGCTGCATCACCAAAAGAGCCCACCCACCATCAACATCTTCAACCAAGACCCCGAGTGCGATCTAGACTACTGCGCCAATGTGGCGCGGGACGTGCGTATCGATGTGGCACTCAAAAACAACTTTGGTTTTGGTGGCACCAACGGTAGCCTAGTCTTCAAAAAGATATAGCTTTAGGATGAGCAAACAATGGGGGCCTGACCCCAACTGCCAAAAACACACAACGAAACGCCACTATCAGCTCAAAGGGGCCTGACCCCCATGGGCTTGCGGCGCATATTCAAGGGGATCACTATGCTCAACACGTCGCTCGCACTCGCTGCTGCTTATTTGCTAGGTTCGCTCACCTTCGCCGTCTTTGTTTGCAAATTGCTAGGTTTGCCCGATCCCCGTACCTACGGCAGCAACAACCCCGGTGCCAGCAATGTGCTCAGATCAGGCAGTAAGCTCGCGGCGATCTTGACTTTGCTGCTTGACGCCCTCAAAGGCTTTATCCCCGTGCTGCTCGTCAAGCTCAATAGCCAACATTTTGATGCCCCAGAAGTCACGATGGCGCTGGTAGGTCTGGCTGCCTTCTTTGGGCATCTCTACCCGGTCTTTTTCAAGTTCAAAGGTGGCAAGGGCGTAGCCACCGCAGCTGGCGTGATCTTCGCGCTGCAATGGCCGCTAGGCCTTGCGACGCTTGGCACGTGGCTCATCATCGCGGTGTTCTTTCGCTACTCCTCACTGGCGGCGTTGGTGTCGGCCGTGTTTGTGCCCGCTTACTACCTGCTGGGTGATGGTGTGGCTTGGAATGCCCAAGCGCCGACAACGGCGGCGCTTATCGTGATGAGCGCGATGCTGATCTATGCACACCGAGCCAACATCACGCGCTTGCTCAAAGGCACCGAGTCGCGCCTTGGTAAGAAAGCGGTGTAGTGCCACGCGCTATGCGGCGTGATAACTGGTCACGCGCTCGACCTCATTCTTCGCGCCCAAAATCACGCTCACACGCTCATGCAGCGTTTTGGGTTGAATGTCTAAGATGCGCTGTTTGCCGTTGGTGGCAACGCCGCCCGCTTGTTCGATCAGCCAACTCATGGGGTTGGCTTCGTACATGAGGCGAAGTTTGCCGGGTTTTTCGGGCTCGCGTTTGTCCCAAGGGTACATGAAGATGCCACCACGGCTGAGGATGCGGTGGACTTCGGCCACCATGCTGG
>CAZAIW010000021.1:0-17918 GCA_964485285.1 uncultured Burkholderiaceae bacterium
TCGCCGCCGCTGGGGGAGCGTCAGCCTGACCTTCGCGGGCCCGCTGCCGAAGCAATAAACGGCTTACGCTGACGATGCCCATCACACGCGACCAATCACCATCACAAACGGGATACCACGAGTGACCATCCTGCGCCGCCTTATCCAAAGCGGCCTGCAACGACATATCCTTTGCAAGCCAAGATACATCTGCCCTTGGAAGCATCAAGGATGACAAAGTTCTTCCATCCAGATCAAAAACGTTCTGCACCAGCGTGTGCTCTTGCGCGTCGATCACGCCCGCATCTAAGCCTTCATCCAAATTGGCGTTGATCTCAGCATGCGTGACCACGCGGGTGTTGGACGTATCCACGCCCAGTAGCGCTAACACGCCAGCCGTCGTCTTGGTGAGCAGCCAAACAAACGGTAGCGCCATGCGCGCCACCCATTGCATGGGACGCGCCATCACGCGCGATACCGCTTCGGGGTAGAGCTGACCTATGCGTTTAGGAACCAACTCGCCAAAAATAATGGTTAAAAACGTAATCGCGGTCACCACGACACCCGTCGCAATGTAGCCCGCCATCTGCTCACGCACATGAAAGGTTTGCAGCCACAGCGAGAGCGACTCGCTAAACGCGGCCTCGCCCACAATGCCGTTGAGCACCCCGATGGATGTAATGCCCACTTGCACGCTCGATAAAAACCATGTTGGCTGCGCCAGCAGCGCCAGCGCGGCCAAGGAGCCCTTGTCCCCGCCTTCGGCTTGCACTTGCAACAGCGCTTTGCGGCTGGCGGTTAAAGCCATCTCAGACATAGCGAACGCAGCGTTGAGCGCGATCAAAAAGAGAATCAGTAGAAAATCCATAAAAACAACATTTGAAAATGGCACTTTACCTGATTGGCGACATCCAAGGTTGCAACAACGCCTTGCAGCGACTATTAAAAAAGATTGACTTCTCACCCAGCCGAGACACGCTCTACCTTTTGGGCGATATGGTCAACCGGGGAGAGGACTCGGTGGGCGTGCTGCAAACGCTGATGCGTTTTGGCAGCGCGGCCAAGTGCGTTTTAGGCAATCACGATTTGCACTTCTTGGCTGTCGCCCACGGCGTGCGTGGCCTACACGCCAGTGATACGCTGCAAGCCTTGCTGGATGAGCCTTCTAGGCACGCGATGCTGGAGTGGCTGCGACATCAGAAATTGGCGATAGAGCTGACGCACACAGCCAACGGAGCCCACCAGCGCTGGCTACTCGTCCACGCGGGCGTGCTGCCACAGTGGTCGGCAGATCAAACGATGGCACGAGCAGCCGAAGTCGAAGCGACGCTGCAATCAGATCACTATGTCGATTTTTTACGCCAAATGTATGGCAACACACCCCATGCGTGGCGTGATGATCTGCAAGGCATGGACAGGCTACGCATCATCACCAACACGCTGACCCGCTTGCGTTTTTGTGATGCGCAAGGCGTGATGGAGTTCGCCACCAAAGAAGGAGTTGGCGCAGCACCCGCTGGCATGATGCCGTGGTTTGATGTACCGAATCGAAAAACAGCAACCGAGGATGTCGCCATCGCTTTTGGGCACTGGTCAACCTTGGGGCTTTTTTATCGTCCATCGCTACAAGCGCCATCACTCTTAGGTTTGGACACCGGCTGTGTATGGGGCGGCGAGCTGTCGAGTTATGAATTGGGAGGCGGCGCGGTGCATTCAGCGCGATTGATCGCATCGAAAACGGCGAAGAGCGTTGGCAAACTCTAGGAATGGTTGATGGAAAGCTCCTTTTGCTCGTCGCCCACACCACCCAAGTGGCGGCTCATGACAACGCTGAGTATCTTGAAGTGATTCGCATTATTTCTGCGCGACGCGCGGATGCACATGAGAGGAAAAATTATGAGCAAAATGACCGTTAAATACTCGCTTGATCCAGCCGATGTACCGCCGCTGACTCCCTCGCAAAAGAAGGAGTTAAAAAAACTTGCTGTGATGCCTGACGACCATATCAACATGGGCGACATTCCACCGCTCACCGATCAATTTTGGAAAAATGCCGTGCGCAATCCGTTTTATAAGCCCATCAAGCAATCGACCACGGTGCGTGTCGATCAAGACGTTTTGCTATGGCTTAAATCCAAAGGGCGTGGTTATCAAACACGGATCAACCATATTTTGCGTAATGCCATGCTGGGTGAGTTAACTGCCCATCGCTAATCACCCCTTAACTCCGCCAAGCTGGCTGCAATTTCCGCGCCCATCAACACGGCAAGCCACGCCACATAAATCCAAATAAGTAGCACAGGCACCGTTGCAAAGGCACCGTAGATGACGCTATACGTCGGTATCTTGAGCAAATAAATGGTCAGTAGCTTTTTGGCCACCTCTAACGCTCCTGCCGCACAAAGACCGCCCAGCAAGGCGTGACGAGTATCGACCGGTGCGCTTGGCACATAGCGGTACAGCAGCGTCAAGCCCGTCCAGACCAGCGCAAACTCAAGCCCACTGTAGAACATGCGTACCGAGCTGGCTCCTACTAACGGCTGTGACCACATCGCCACTGCGGTCGTCAGCCACAAACTGGCAGCCAGCAGCATGGGGCCAAAGGCGAGCAACGCTGAGTAAATCAACAGCCGCTTACCGATGGAGCGCCGATCTTTCACGCGCCAGATATTGTTGAGCGTGCGATCAATGGTGAGCACCAGCGCCAAGGCCGAGCCCAGAAGCACCGCAAACCCCACAAGCCCCAAGCGGTGGGCCTTGGACGTAAATTGGGTCATAGAGCCTAGTACCTGCCGCGCAATCGCATCGGGAACAAGACTATCAATGAGCCACTTTTGCAGTACTTTTTGCAGCTCCAAGAAAATCGGATGCGTCGAGAAAATAGCCAGCGCCACGGTGAGCAAAGGCACAATGGCCATGATGGTGGTAAAGGTCAAGCTGCTGGCAATTAAACTTAAGCGGTCGCTGGTAAAGCGCTCCCATAACGAGCGCCCCACACGCCGCCACTCCAGACTGGGTAGCGATAAAAGATATTTCAACATACGCCCTATCATGCCACGATGAAAAAAATTCCCCTGCTGCTCTTGCTTACTCTGACCCTCCTGTGCCTGCTGTGGGAAGCTTGGCTAGCGCCCCTGCGCGGCGCGGGGACAAGCTCGGTGCTCGTATTCAAAATCCTGCCGCTTGCGCTTGCCATCAAGGGCTTCGCGCAGGATCGTCTCTACACCTACAAATGGATGAGCCTTGCCGTGTGGCTTTACTTTACCGAAGGCGTGGTGCGCGGCTGGAGCGAACGCGGACTGGGCAGCCAATTAGCGTGGGGTGAGGCGGCGCTATCGGTTGCGCTATTTGTGGCTTGTGTATTGCGCGTTAGAGCGATACGGCAATTACGTAAACTCTAAGCTATGCAAAACTCATCCCAATACGAAACCTTCATGCGCCACGTCTTTGAGACAGGCGTGGCCAAAACCGATCGAACCGGCACCGGCACAAAAAGCGTCTTTGGCTACCAAATGCGCTTTAACCTTGCCGAAGGTTTCCCGCTGGTTACCACCAAAAAAGTGCATGTCAAATCGATCATCTACGAATTGCTGTGGTTCCTTGCGGGCTCCAGCAACAACAACTGGCTCAAAGAGCGCGGTGTCTCCATCTGGGACGAATGGGCCAAGCCTAATGGCGACCTTGGCCCCGTCTACGGCGTTCAGTGGCGCTCATGGCCCACGCCGGATGGCGGGCACATCGACCAAATCAGCGAAGTCATTCAAACGCTAAAAACCACGCCCGACTCACGCCGCATCATCGTCAGCGCATGGAACGTGGCGGACTTATCCAAAATGGCGCTCATGCCCTGCCATGCGTTCTTTCAGTTCTACGTGGCCCCGCCCACGCAGGCCGGGGAGCGCGGCAAACTGTCGTGCCAGCTCTACCAACGCAGCGCGGACATCTTCTTGGGTGTACCCTTCAACATTGCCAGCTACGCGCTACTCACGCACATGGTAGCCCAGCAGTGCGATTTGGATGTGGGCGACTTCATTTGGACAGGTGGGGATTGTCATATTTACAGCAACCACTTCACCCAAACAGAGTTGCAACTTAGCCGCACGCCTCGCGCGTACCCAACGCTTTTCATCAAGCGCCGTCCAGCATCGATTTTTGAATACGAGTTTGATGATTTTGAGATACGTGCCTACGAGCCACATCCGCACATTCCCGCACCGGTTGCGAAATGACATTCAAACTTCCCTCGCTCTTTATCGGTTCTTCCGTTGAAGGCTTAAGCACAGCGTATGCTATTCAGCAAGCCTTGGACTATGACGCGGAGCCTGTCGTGTGGAGTCAAGGCATATTTCAACCCAGCCAGACTGTTTTATCAGAGCTGGTGAAAAATTTACCTACGTTTGAATTTGCAGTATTCGTTTTTTCACCCGACGACACGATCAATCTACGAGGAATTGACCATAGAGCCGTACGCGACAACGTCATTTTTGAACTTGGCCTGTTCATCGGCGCACTAGGAGCAAACCGCTGTTTTTATCTTGTGCCGCGTAACATTGAATCACTGCACTTACCAAGTGATCTAGCAGGAATTACCCCACTGACCTACAACTCAACTAGATCAGATCAAAATTTATTAGCAGCTTTAGGTCCCGCATGCAATGAGATTCGCAACGCTATCAAGAGACAAAGAGAGATAAAAATTGCCTCATCGATAACGATGCCAGCTAAAGAAGGAAGACTTCAGCCCGAAAGTGCCTCGGAAAAATTACAACGCTATATCAACCTGTGGAACGGCGACGTATTGCGCAAGGACCGTGACCTTGTGCGGGAAAAAGGAGTTCCTATGTCCGGCTACGAGGTAGACGATGACAACGAGGCTGAATGGGATGCGTTCGGGCGATTGTTTTACTTTTTCGGCTCTGTCAGTGCCGCAGTCATCCAAGGGGAAATTGACTCTGCACTTGCAAAAAAAGAATTTGGTGAACCCTTGGTCTCAGTTTGGAATCATGCACGGCTCGCTTTTCCTGCGCCCAATCATGTCGATGATTGGTGGGAACCACTCCCCCCTATCGGACAAGTCAGTTTGCTTTGGCAGAAATCATGAACATTAACTTAATCTGGGCACAAGCACGCAACCGCGTGATCGGTATGAATGGTGTGATGCCGTGGCATCTGCCAGAGGACTTGGCACACTTTAAGCGCGTCACACTGGGCGCACCCGTCATCATGGGACGTAAGACATGGGACTCCTTACCCGCACGTTTTCGGCCACTGCCGGGACGCACCAACATTGTCGTATCTAGGCAACCTGCATTTTTGGCAGGCCAAGTGGGTGTTGGCTTTCAGGCCGCCGACTCGCTAGAAGCCGCTCTGGATATGGCTTCCCACAAATGTCATGCGCCAGATGTATGGGTAATTGGCGGTGCACAGATGTATGAACAGGCGCTGCCATTGGCAGACAAACTGGTCATCACCTACATCGATGCTGACTTTGCCGGCGATACATTTGCGCCCGAGTTAGGCTCCGAGTGGATGCAGATCAACCGCGAATCGCACACCGCAGCAAACGGATTAGCTTTTGCTTTTGTGACTTATCAAAAGAAATAAAGCAGCGGCAAAAGGCACAATAGCGATCTTGTTTTTGTATCTACCTTCTAAGGAACACACCCCATGTCAGGACACGGATTTCACGTTCACGGCCCACACGATCACGCGGTTGAGCACGCGGCGCAAGGTCATGGCTCGCAAGGCGATGGCGGATCAACCAACCGCATCGCCATGTTTACGGCCATCTTGGCCACGGTCGGCGCCATCTTTTCGTATATGGGCGGGGCCACACAGGCCAACGCGGGGTTGTTTAAAAACAATGCGGCGCTAGAAAAAGCACAGGCTTCTAACCAGTGGAATTATTTTCAATCCAAGAGCACCAAGCAGTCGCTAGCTGAGCTTGCGCGTGACCTCGCGCCCGAAGCCAAGCGCACCAAGTACGACGACAAAATTGCACGCTACGAGACCGAGAAAAAAGAGATTCAAAAAGACGCGGAAAAACACGATGCCATCTCGCAAGATTGGGACAAGCAGTCTGACGCGCAAATGCACCAGCACCACCGCTGGGCGCAGGCTACCACGGTGCTGCAAGTGGCCATCGCCTTGGCCGCTATTGCGCTGCTCACACGCCGCAGATGGCTAGAGCTGACCACCTACGGCGTGGCGGGGCTTGGCGTAGCGGTGGGCGTACTCGCTGCTTTGCACCTGTAAGCGCCCATGCAGCTCGCCACTTGGAACGTCAACTCGCTCACCGTGCGCTTGCCGCAGGTGCTCGCGTGGCTGGCCGCCCATCCCGTGGATGTATTGGGGCTGCAAGAGCTCAAAATGGGGGACGATAAATTCCCCCTGCAAGCCTTTGCCGACATCGGTTACAGCGCAGCGGTCTTTGGTCAAAAAACCTACAACGGCGTTGCCCTCTTGACAAAATCTACGGCGCACGATGTCGTTAAAAACATGCCCGGCTTCAGCGATGAAAGTGCGCGTGTGATTGCCGCAACCGTCGCGTCCCCCTTGGGTAACATCCGCGTGGTGAATGCTTATTTTGTCAACGGACAAGCGCCGGGCACAGACAAGTTTGACTACAAAATGCGTTGGCTCAGTGCCATGCGAGAGTACCTGCAAGGCGAATTGGCAAGTCATCCCCGCGTGGTGGTGATGGGTGACTTCAACATCACGTTTGACGACGCTGATAGCTGGGACCCCGAGGGTTTGCGCGAGACCATTCACCACACCACGCAAGAGCGCGAGCACTTGCAAGCCTTGCTGGCTTTGGGTTTTGTCGATGCGCACCGGATGCTGCTACCCAGCATTCCCAGCGTGAAAGCCGACAAACTTTTTAGCTGGTGGGACTACCGCGACTTTGGCTTTAAACGTAACCGTGGACTGCGCATTGACTACGTGCTCGCCAGCCACGCACTCAAGCCGTACGTAGCTTCATGCCTGATTGACAAACAACCCCGAACCAACGAGCGCCCCAGCGACCACGCCCCGGTGGTAATGCAGCTAGCGCCGGAGGGGCGATGATCCGGCCTGTTTTTAAACAACTTCGTTTGCTCTTTGCCATCATTGGTTGCGCGGCCATGCTGGGCACACTGGCGCTTTTGTTGATGCCGCAGCTGCGCGAACAAACGCTGCAATACGTGCATGACTGGCTCTCCGAACGCAACCAAAGTGCGGTCTATGCGTACCAAGCCAACTCCTTGTTTAAATTGAAAGCGGTCTCCCCCACCGACTTGTCGCCCGAGCAAGCCCGCATGGCGGCGTGGTTATCAAAAAAATACCGCATCACCGATGTGCCCATGGCCACCATCGTCGCCTACGCCTACCAATTGGGCGCTGAGTACAAACTAGCGCCCTCGCTGATCTTGGCGATTGCTGCGATCGAGTCCAACTTTCACCCCTACGTGCAAAGCCCAGCGGGCGCACAAGGGATGATGCAAGTGATGCCGCGCATCCACGCCAAGCGCTACGAAGCCTATGGCGGCAGCGTCTCGGCTTTTAATGCGCTCATCAATATGCGCGTGGGGGTTGAGGTATTGGTGGACTGTATCAAGCTCAAAAATGGCTCGCTTAACGAAGGACTGCGTTTTTATTTTGGTGGTGATTTAGCCGATGGAGCCAATGGCTCGGGTTACTTGACCAAGGTGTTAGCGGAACAAGAGCGATTGCTGCAAGTCGCCCAAGGATTGACGGTCGAATGAGTTTTGTATCCCCCGAGTTTGCGCTGCTGGCGCTGTTGTTTTTTCCACTTTACTGGTCACTATCGGCTAAGCGCACCGTGCAGCAAGCGCTTTTAGCCATCACGGGCTACGCGCTGTACGCCACGTGGTCGATGCACTTCGCACTCGTGCTGCTCGTCTACAGCACCTGCGTGTGGGGACTGGGTCCTGGCTTGTCACCGGATAGGCTGGATCAGCCGAATAAGCCGGATCAGGGCAACGTCCGCACACGGCGACAACTGCTGCTGCGTATCAGTTTGGCGCTGGGCGTTGGTTTTTTAGCGCTCGTGAAATACTACGAGTTCACACGGCAATTGATTCAAGCGCTGCTCATCGGCCTTGGCATCAACGCCCAGCTGCCGCTGGTGGATGTACTCGCACCCGCAGGCGTATCCTTTTTTACCTTTCAAGCCATCAGCTATTGGGTGGGTATCTACCAAGGCAAATTAGCGCCTCAGTCGCTCTTTCGCGTTCATTTGTTGATGAGCTTTTGGCCCACGCTGTTTGCGGGTCCCATCTTTCGCGCGGAGCATTTTTTTCCTCAACTGGATAGCCCCCAAGCGGGCAGACCTTGGCAAGTTGAGCGGGCCATTTATCTGCTGCTACTGGGGCTGGTGCAAAAACTGGTGCTCTCCAGTTGGCTTGCCAGCACCTTTGTGGACGCTGTTTTCAAATACCCCGAGCAAGCCAGCAGTGTCGCCGCCCTAGCAGCCATGCTGGCGTATAGCTTGCAGATTTTTTTCGACTTTGCGGGCTACACGCTGATCGTGACGGGACTTGGGTTGTTGCTGGGTTATCAGCTGCCCGAGAATTTTCGCCAGCCGTATCTCGCCGCCGATCTACAGCAGTTTTGGCAGCGCTGGCACATCTCGCTATCCAGCTTCATCCGCGACTACATCTACATCCCGCTGGGCGGCAACCAACACGGCTTTGCTCGTGCCCAGCTGTATCTGTTGCTCGCCATGCTGATCAGCGGTCTGTGGCACGGCGCTAGTTTTAGTTTTATCGTTTGGGGGCTGCTGCACGGTGTGGGCGTGATGTGGGTTCGCCTGCGCAAACAGCGCGGCAAAGCGCCACTGCCGTATGGGCTGGCCAACGCCTGCACGCTGCTCTTTGTGGCGCTGGCGTGGGTGTTTTTTAGAGCGCCCACCCTCGCTGATGCCTACGCTGTCCTCGCGCGGCTGTGGTCGTTTGACCTGGCCGCCAACCTACTTGTGCCCAGCGTCTTATCGCTTGCCGGTTTGCTAGGACTCACCGTCAGCTTGCTGTGGCTGAGTCCGCGCGCGCAAAACATCGAGCGCATCGCCACCGCGCAGCTGGCCACCTATCCGGTTTGGTTGCGGGTGAGCGTGATGGTCTATGTGCTGACCTTTTGCTTGCTAGCAGGCCCAAGCGGTGTGCCTGGTTTTATTTACTACCAGTTTTAAGTTGACGCTTGCTATGTTTCGGTCTGCCCACGCTTCTCCAATGTCAAACACGCAAGCAGCTGCGCCCAATCCTGCTGCGATCATGCGCGTGAGCGCTACCTTTTTAGCTGCAGGACTGGTGCTGTGTGCCTTGTGGTTTAACTCACTCGATCGCTATTTGGCAGCACGCTACCACTGGAGTCCTAAAGACTTGTGGCTCGATGATGCTGCGCCACCAACCACCGAGTCAAACTCAGCATCAACCAACGCGGCAGCACATCCTGCATCAGCGGCATCGCCCACATCAGCAGCATCCCCCACATCGGCGGCATCGGCTGCGGCTGCATCCCCCACCACACTGGCACCGTTTGACGTTGACGCTGCACCACCAGCCGGTTACTGGACCACTCTGGCGCAGCAAAAGCTCCAGCAACCGGACAAAGCACAACACATCTTGTTTGCTGGCGACTCGATGATGCAAGGCATTGCGCCGCTGGTGATGAGCGAGCTGGCAAAAACCCACCCCGATTGGAAGACACTGGACATGAGCCGCCAAAGCACGGGGCTGACCGTGCGGCGTTACTTTGATTGGCCCAGCACCATTGTTCAAGCCATCACCGACAAACAACTCACCGCCGTCGTGATTTTTTTAGGCCCCAACGATCCGTGGGACATCTACGAGCCGGGCACGCGCATTCGCTTTCCCTCCAAAGCTTGGGCGGATCGCTACGCCCAGCGTGTTGACGAAATACTGTCCGCCGCCAAGGCGCACCAAGTCTACGTTTTATGGATTGGTTTGCCCAGCATGAAAGAGGAGCGACTGCACACGGGTGCCAGCATTCAAAACGCGGTCTTCCACCAGCGCAGCCTCGCTTTCGGTACCGACTACTTAAGCACCGAGCCACTCATCGGCTACGTGAACAAACCTTATGAGCGCGCAGCCTTGCGCTCGGGCGATGGCATTCACTTTACTGGACAAGGCCTGCACAAAATAAAACAGGCCGTGCTCGATCAACTTGCCACAGCCGCCGCCTCTCCCCTTGCGCAACCCTAGCCCTATGACCCATTCAACATCACGCCTGCCATTCAGTTTGCGGTCAAACCTCAGGATGCGCCTTGGCGCGGCCTTGCTGCTCATCGGCGTTGGCGCAGCGCACACCCTGTCGGTTGCGGCGACGGCAGCGACCAGCGAGCCAAGCGTGCGCCTGACGCTACCCAGCAGCATTCCATCCGCAGCCGACGCGCCTGCGCTGGTGTGCCCCATCATCCCCAGCAAAAAAACAAAAATCAAACCTCCGGTACAAGTCCCCAACCCCAGCGCAGCCGCAGCACCCGGCTCCACAGCGCCGGGGCGTGCAGAAGATGCGGGCGAGTACACGCTCACCCCGCCCAGCGCTGACGAGTTGGATGCTTTGGGTATAAGCCCGACAGCAGGCATGGCAGCAGTGCCCTCGTCACGCGGCGCGTCCGCCCCCATCGGCACCGGCAGCGGATCACCTTTTTCGGGCTCACCCTTTTCGTTTACCGCGCTAGGCACGGCTCGCAGCGACGTGCCCTACAAAATCGCCGTGTGGGGCGATAGCCACATGGCCGCCGGATTTTTCACCGATGAGCTCATCGCCCTACTGTCCACCCGCTCCATCGCCCAAAGCGCAGGACAAGTGACCCACCAGTGGCTACCCGCCTCTATTGGGCGAGCGGGCGTTCGGCTACCGGTTAAAAAATCATGCGTATCACCGGGCTGGCGCTACGAAACCGCCGCCACCCAAGCCAACCTAGGGCCAGGCCTGATCAACATGCACACCGCCCAAAACGGGGCATGGTTGGCACTTGACTTCAGAGCCACCTTGGGCGCACAAGCTCAAAGCGGCATGGGCAAACTCAGCGTGCTGTATCGCCCCACCTCCACCGCACAAATCGCAGCACAGCTGCGCATCAGCATCAACGGTGGCGAACCCTACCTCTTGCACCTGCCGCCTGCATCATCAAGCGCTCATACAGCAGGTCGGCTAGACATCGCCAGCGCCTTGGAACCCATCGCCACCGTGCGCATCGAAGTCACATCGGGCGAGTTCACCCTGCATGGACTTACCGTCTCGTCAGCTGCCAACGACGCGCCCGCGCCGCGCCTTCAACTCGACCTGTTTGGCATTCCGGGTGCCACCGCGAGCGGCTGGCAGCAAGCCAGCCCTGCCTACCTGTCGCAGTGGTTCTCCAGCGAACCCTACGATCTGGTCATGCTGGCCTACGGCACCAACGAAGGCAACCAATCGCCCTTTAGCATTGCCCAGTACGAGACCAGCCTGCGGCAAACCTTGCGCGCTATGCGCCAACAAATGCCGCACGCGGCCTGTCTGCTGCTCGCGCCGGGAGATCGCGGTGTGTTGATTCGGCGAAGTAAAAACAGCAAACCCAGCCAACAAAAAAGCAGTGCACTCAAAAACAAAATCAAACGCTCATTAGCACCCTCCTACAGCAAAACCGACTTGCTGCGCTACTCGCGCATCCACGAGGCCATCGGGCAAGTGCAAAGCAGCGTTGGAGCCGAATTTGCCTGCCAGACTTGGAGCGCTTTGGATGCCATGGGCGGGGCGGGTAGCGCCTATGCGTGGCAGCGCCTTGCAACGCCTTTGATGGCGAACGACCTGATCCACTTCACCAGCGCAGGCTACCGCGAGCTGGCTCGCCGCTTTGCCGAGTCCACCCGCTGGAGCGAACTCTTTCAAGCGCCGCGCTAGCGTGACAAAGGAACACCGCTCAAGCCCCCATTTGGGACTTATTTGGGGCTTATTTTTTGCCATTTTTCACAGGCACCACCGCTGCAAGCCTTATTCTGATTGACCTCTAGGCCATCATTGCCTGAAAGCCTTGGCGGGATTGGCCTAGCGGGCATGGCCATATGAAAGTTTGTGCGGAATTGGTCTAACGCTCCAGTTTTGCCAGCTCTGCCGCGCCTTTTTCCAAGGCTTCGATGACTGAGGTATGTGTCGCAATCAAGGCATCGGCAACAAAGCGAATAAACGGCTGTAGTTCACCTTGATCGGCTTTGACCAGCGCATCCAAATAACGCCGTTTTGTTTCTTGTTGAATCACAGCAGGAAAGTAACCTTGTTTCAGCAAGATGAGGTTCATCAGGATGCGGGCACCGCGTCCGTTGCCATCATCAAAGGGGTGTATCCGCACCATGTGGTAGTGAGCGATAGCGGCACGCTCTACCGCGTGTAGGGTATCCCGCGTCCCGTTAATCCAACTCACCAGCGCCTCCATTTGGTCACGGACATAGACGGGCTCTACGTCGTAGTGAATCGTGCCATCCGATTGTTCGACGTGATTTGGATGTTCTTTGTATTGCCCTGGCGTTGCGCGTTTTGCGATTCGTTCCAAGTCTTTTTCAAAATGACTCGCAAAACCATCGAACAAATCTTCGATGTACTTTGCAGGTGCTGTCTCTAGCTGGTCGCACGCGCCATGCATCGCTAGCAGATACCGAGCCTGCGCATGGTCTGGCTCAAGTTCAAGCGCTCGCTTTAAATGTGGAATGACCGCGTTATCTTTATTCAACAACATGGCCACGATGGCGAAGTTGTACCAGTGCGTTGCATGGAGTGGTTCATTTTGAATGAGCCGCAAGATCATGGCCTCGGCCTCTTCATAGCGCTTGTGCTGTGCCAATAACTTCTCCAAGGGCATTGCCTAAATTGTTGTAGTTTTGCGGGTTGTGGGGTGCAGCAACAATGGCTTTTTGGAAATGATCAATCGCCAGCACATAATTTTTTTCGTTGGCAGCTTCAATGCCCAGGGTGGTGTGATCGGTGCTCATCCGGGTCATGGTACTGCATCCATTACCCACCTCGCCCATCACGTTGTAGTGCCACAAGCGCCCCAAGCTCTTCGCGCACCGCTTCCACCACGCTGTCCCAGTCCCCGGGCGTGGGTTGCCGAAAGAGCCGCGCCGTCGGGTACCACGGGCTATCGATGCGGTGCGGGTCTTGTCCATACAGCCAGCGCCAGCAAGCATCGAAGCGGGTGAGTATCCACACAGGCTTGCCCAGCGCACCCGCCAAATGTGCCACCGCCGTATCCACAGTAATCACAAGATCAAGGTTGTCGATCAAAGCAGCGGTATCACTAAAGTCGTGCAGTTGCTCGCTGTAGGTGTGGATAGCGGGGCCATCCCAACTCTCTGCTTGCAAGTCCTTGAACTCTTGTTCGGCGGCCTCGCCTTTTTGCAAGCTGATGAAGTCGATGCCGGGCTGTTTCAAGCCCGCCAGTTTGGTCAGCGCGATGTTGCGCAGCGCTAGCATCGTCCAAGCTTGCTTTTGGTCTGGACGTTGTCCGCTTGCCCACACTAAGCCCACGCGCAGCTTCTGTGGCTCGCCCAGGTCTAGGCGAAGCCGCTCGCCCCAAGCTTGGCGCTTGGAAGTCGTGCTGGATAGGTAGGGAATTTGCGCGGGGATGTCCTGCGTTGTTGTCGTGCCGCAGGCTAGTAGCAAGCTCATCAAGGGGCAGTGAACATCAAACGCTGGGGGCTTTGCTGCCACGTCGCTGACGACGTGGACATGGGGAAATGACTGAGCCAACAAGACGATCAAGGGGTGGGGTGATTCGAGTATGAGCTGCGCACCTTGCGCTTGCAAACTGGGCAGGTAGCGACAAAATTGCAGCGTATCGCCCAGCCCCTGCTCGTGCCACACAAAGAGGCGTTTGCCGCTGATGCTTTGCTCGCCAAGCCACGCGGCATCAGGGTTTAAGACGGGTTCATGAATCACTCTGGGGTTGAAGTACTCGGCGCTTCTTCTCATTTCGTACAGCGGCAGCGCCTGGCCATACTGCCCCATGGACAGCAGTAATTGCGCCAAGCTAAAAGTCATCTCTTGCTGATCATGAGGATGGATGCCGGGATGCTTGGCGGCCATGGCGAGGAAGGCTTGGCACGCGGCTATCGCTTCGCTGTGCCGATTGCTGTTGATCAGTATCTGGCGCTTGCTGATGTGCGCGGCCATGAGGTCTGGCTGACAATCGATCGCAGCATCTAGGGATGCTATCGCGGCATCGTGGTGCCCCAGCTCTTCGAGCAGCAAGCCACGGTTAAGGTGCGCCAAGGCGTAGCGGGGCGCGTCTTGAATGATGCGCTCAAAGACTTGGAGTGCATCGCCCGTTTGGCCTGCATCCCATAAGTGGTTGGCGTGGTTGTTGGCCTCGGCTGCGTTAATGGTGAATGGCTGCGTCATCGCCCCTCCCTACGCCATCTACTCCAGCCCTAGCTCTTGCACTTTGCGCGTCATGGTGTTGCGCCCCATGCCCAGCTGAGCCGCCGCCTCGACCTTGCGCCCGCCGGTGTGCGCCAGCGCGGCTTGGATCATGGCGGTTTCAAAGCGCCGACTGAGCAGCTCCCAGACGTTTTCTGTTTTGCTCTCTAGCATCTGGCGGGTCAATGTTTGTACCAACTGTTCTAAATTTTCACTTGTGCCATCGCTGTAAGCCTTGTTTTGATTGGCCTTTAGGCCATCATCCTCTGCAAGCCTTTGCGGAATTGGCTTGGCGGGCATGGCATGGTTGAAATATTCTTGTTCTAGCACTTCTGGGGGCAGGTCTTTGGTCTCAATCATTTGACCCGGCGCCATCACGGTGAGCCATTGGCAGATGTTCTCTAGCTGGCGCACGTTGCCCGGAAAGCTAAAGCCAGCCAAGGCTTGCAGCGCCGACTCGCTGATGCGTTTGACTTCGACACCAAGCTGCACGGCGGCCATTTTTAAGAAGTGCTGGGTCAGCATGGGGATGTCCAGCGCTCGCTCGCGCAGCGGCGGCAAGCGCAAGCGGATCACGTTCAGGCGGTGGAAGAGGTCTTCGCGAAATGCGCCGCTTTTGACGCGCTGCTCCAGGTCTTGGTGCGTCGCGGCAATCACGCGCACATGGGCTTTGATGGCTGTCGTGCCGCCCACACGGTAGAAGTGCCCATCGGAGAGCACGCGCAGCAGCCGCGTTTGTAGCTCGGTGGGCATGTCACCAATTTCATCCAGAAACAGTGTCCCGCCTTCGGCTTGCTCAAAGCGTCCGCGCCGCGTGGCTTGTGCGCCGGTGAAGGAGCCTTTTTCGTGTCCAAAGAGTTCGCTCTCCAGCAGGTCTTTGGGAATGGCCGCAGCGTTGATGGCAACAAAGGGGCCGTGCGCACGCGGCGAGTGTTTGTGCAGCGCATGCGCCACCAGCTCTTTGCCCGTGCCGGACTCGCCGGTGATGAGCACGTTGACGTTGCTCGGACTGAGGCGACCAATGGCGCGAAACAGCTCTTGCATAGCGGGCGCTTGCCCCAGCATCTCAGGCGCAGCGGGAACGCTCGCAATCGCCTCTTGCTCATGTTCGCTTTGGCTGATCGCGCGCTCAATCAATTCAACGGCACGCGGCACATCAAAGGGCTTGGGCAGGTACTCAAACGCACCGCCTTGGAAGCTGGAGACGGCGCTATCGAGGTCAGAAAAAGCCGTCATGATGATCACGGGCACATGCGGGTATTGGGCTTTCATGGTGGCGAGCAAGTCCAGCCCCGATCCGCCCGGCATTCGGATGTCACTCACCAGCACTGAGGGCTGCCTAGCGGGCTCAGTGCCTTGCAGTGCAGCCAGCACTTCGCTGGGCTGGACAAAGCTGCGCGTGGGCAGTTGCTGCCGCGCCAGCGCTTTTTCAAGAACGAAGCGGATGGAGGCATCGTCGTCGAGTATCCAAATTTCTTTCATGGCCTGACTTTCATGGTGTGCGCTGGGGAGCTCGCGGTGGGGGCTCGCGGTGGGGGCTCGCGGTTGGGGTCGCGTTGTTTTGCGGGGGTGAGTGGAATCAGGATTTTGAAATCGGTCCGCCCGGGCTCGCTGTGACACTCGATGCGTCCCGCGTGTTGCTGGACGAAGTTTTGTGCCAACGACAAGCCCAGTCCCGACCCTCCGGCACGCCCTGTGACCAAGGGGTAGAAGATGCGATCTTTGATCTGCGGTGGCACGCCCGGGCCGTTATCGATGACATGCAGCTCGAGCGCTAACTTGTGGCGAGCCTTACCCAGCAAGACTTGGCGGGCAATGCGTGTTTTAAAAGTGAGCACGGCGCTACCCTTGGCGATACGCTCCTCCAGCGCCTGGGCGGCGTTGTGCGCGATGTTGAGCAGGACTTGAATCAGTTGCTAGCGATCACCTTCAACCTCGGGGATGGAGGCATCGTAGTCACGCACCACCGTCAGGCCTTGCGTGAACTCGACCAAGATCAATTGGCGCACACGCTCGCATATTTCGTGGACGTTGACCGTTGCCACTTGGTGCGGCTGGCGATGCGGCGCGAGCAGCCGATCGACCAAACTTTGCAGCCGATCGGCTTCGTGGATGATGACTTGGGTGTACTCGATGAGGGACTTGTCGGACAAGTCCATTTGCAGCAGCTGAGCCGCACCGCGTATGCCGCCCAGTGGGTTTTTAATTTCGTGCGCAAGGTTGCGCAGCAGCTCTTGATTGACCTCGTTTTGATCCTCTAGCGTGCGCTCTGCACCGGTGACTTGCAAGAGTCGCCAATCGCTCTCGATTTGCTCACGCGGCACGCCCAGCAAGGCCTCCAGCGCACCGTTGGCAAAAGCGACGCGGCCATAGTCTTTAATGGCAGCCAGCGGGACGGACTCGTCATCCACAAAAGAGCGTGGTGGTGATGGTTGATCCATCGCAAACGCCTGGGGGTTACCGCTGCTTGAGCTCACGCTTCAAGCTGACGATGTCCGCTTCGGCACGGGCCATCTGCTGCTTGACGGCCAGCTTGCGCTCTAGCTCGGTCTGGCTAGAGAGTTGATCGAACTCTTTGCGCAGCGTGACGAGCTGGGCTTCGGTTTTTTTCAGCTCCGACTCAATCACGGCCTTAGCGTCTTGATCGCGCTGCTGCTGCACCGAGCTATTGGCGGTGGCAACTGTGCTCGCAGCACCGGTTGCTCCTGCGGCCTTGCGCGGTGCGGTGCTTGCTGATCTGGTCGCTTGGTCAGTACCCACGCGGGTCATGGTCCGGCTAGCGGGAGTCGTACTGGGGATGGTCACCACCGCACCACTCTCAAGCATGGTGCATTTTTCTTGTTTAGCGCGTACGGCATCGTTGGTGTACTGCGAGCCGCAGCGGTACACCGCCTCTTGCGCCAAGCCTCTACCCGCATGACCTAGTGCCATCAGCATCAGAATGAAAAAGGCAACCGAAGTTGCCCTTTTTTGCGTCATATGACCGTACCCGCTTACAGTGAATAGTACATGTCAAACTCAACAGGATGAGGAGCCATGCGCATGCGCGTGACTTCGGTCATTTTGAGTTCAATGTACGCATCAAGCATCGAGTCGGTAAACACGCCGCCCTTGGTGAGGAAGGCGCGATCCGCGTTCAAGCACTCCAGCGCTTGGTCAAGGCTGTGGCACACGGTTGGCACTTTGGCATCTTCCTCCGGTGGCAGGTGATACAGGTCTTTGGTAGCAGCCTCGCCGGGATGAATTTTGTTTTCAATACCGTCCAGTCCCGCCATCATCAGCGCGGCAAAGCACAGGTAAGGATTGGCCAAGGGGTCTGGGAAACGTGCTTCGATACGGCGACCTTTGGGGTTGGCCACAAACGGAATGCGGATGGAGGCCGAGCGGTTGCGCGCGCTGTAAGCCAACTTCACGGGGGCTTCAAAGCCAGGCACCAAACGCTTGTAGCTGTTGGTGCCGGGGTTGGTAATGGCGTTCAAGGCACGTGCGTGCTTGGTGATGCCACCCACGTAGTACAAGGC
>CAZAIW010000022.1:0-17676 GCA_964485285.1 uncultured Burkholderiaceae bacterium
ACCTACGGTAATGCAGGCTTCATGCGCGAACAAGTGTGCAAATACATGTGTCCGTATGCCCGCTTCCAGAGCGCCATGTTCGACAAAGACACCTTGATTGTCTCTTACGACGAAGCGCGCGGCGAGCCTCGCGGAGCGCGTAGTCGTAGCGCCGATAGTGCAGCCCTCAAGCTGGGAGACTGTGTGGACTGCACACTGTGCGTTCAGGTGTGCCCCACCGGTATCGATATTAGGCATGGCTTGCAGTATGAGTGCATTGGATGCGGCGCTTGCGCTGATGTGTGCGACTCGGTGATGGACAAAATGGGGTATCCGCGCGGGTTGGTGAAATACTCCACTCAAAATGCCATCCATCAGCGTTGGAACTTCCGGCAAGTCGTGCGCCGTGTCTTTCGTCCACGGGTCTTGATCTACTCCGCCATCCTCATCGGAGTCAGCATTGCCTTAGTCACCAGCATCGGACTGCGGCGTACCTATAAAGTGGACGTGGTGCGTGACCGTGGTTCCCTCGCACGCTTTGTCGAGGATGGCAAGATTGAAAACGTGTATCGCTTGCAATTCATGAATGCGTCTGAGCGTGCCCAGCATTACGCCATCAGCGTGCGTGGCATTAGCGGCATCACGCTTGCCTCCCAACCATTGGTCAGCGTTGCGGCCACTGAATCGCGCTGGGTTGCGCTGCGTGTGCAGGTTCCGCAAGATGCTACTCAACCTGGCTCACACCCCATTTACTTTGACATTGATTTGCTTCGTGACGACGCACCTAGCGACACAGAAAGCAAACTCCCACCGACAAATAATGATCATTCGGCGCATGAAAAAACGGATCGTCTGTCTGAAAAGGCCGTTTTTATTATTCCCAAATAGCTATTTGAATTAAGTTAACCTGCATCCATCAACTTACCAACACTCTAGGAGCATCCCATGTCCAGTTCCCCATCACCGTCGGTTGTAGTTGCCATGCAGCCGCCTAAAGCTTGGTGGCAATTTCCTTTGGTCTGGATGATCATCGCTGGGCCTGCTGCCGTGGTTCTTGCCAGCCTCGTGACCGTGATTTTGACCTTCAAGCAACCCGATCCCTTATTGGCTGAAGACTATTACCAGCGTGGCCTGAACATCAATAAAACCATGGCTGCGCAGCAGGCAAACAATGCCATGGCACCTGCTGCCTTAGCGCGCAATCATGCGGCTACTGGCGTAGCTGCTCGAAAATAAAGGTCTGCATCATGTTAAGACAACGACTCATGTGGATAGCATGGCCCGCTTTTTTAATTGCAGGCCTCTTAGAAATAGTGGTCTTTGGCATGGTTGATCCAGAAGACTTGCAGTGGTTTGGACACCCCATCAACCTGTCACGTCAGGGTGTCTACACGATCAGTTTTTTTGTGTTTTGGGCTTTGTCCATCGCCTCCAGCACATTGACCACGATGCTGTCGATTTCGCCGTTTGAACAAAATCGCTGCCCCTTAGAGCCCACCGACCGACCGGTTGGATGTCCCAAGCTACCCGACGATGCCAGCTGCCACGGCGGTTGTCACCCGCAAGATGCTGTGCACGCAGCCTCTACCCCGCACGCTGCTGGACTGAGCACACCTCGGGGTTAGCAATCAGCCGAAGCGCTTCGGGACGAAGAATCTTGATCGCTCTTTGTTGAACCTCAAGAATGCCGTCCTCCACAAATTTAGAAAAAGTACGGCTGATCGTTTCAATCTTGAGTCCTAAATAGTTGCCAATTTCTTCGCGCGTCATGCGCAGCACCATCTCGGTTTGAGAGTAACCCCTGACTTTTAAGCGACCAATGAGATTGAGTAAAAAAGCGGCCAAGCGTTCATTGGCGTGCATGCTACCAAGCAACAGCATGACGCTGTTTTCCCGCACAATTTCGCGGCTCATAATTTTGTGAATGTGCTTTTGCAAAGAAGGGACTTCACGTGCCAGCATCTCGACCCGGTCATAGGGCAATAAGCACACTTCGGAGTTTTCAAGTGCCACCGCATTGCACGTGAAATGATCGTTCACAATGCCATCCAGCCCCATGATTTCACCCGCCATTTGGAATCCGGTAATCTGTTCCCGGCCATCTTCGGTGATCAAGTTCGTTTTAAAAAAACCACTCCGAATGGCATAAAGTGCTTCAAATTTTTCACCATCCCTAAACAGCGCCTGACCGCGTTCAACCCGGCGTCGCTGCGAGACCAAACCCTCGACCCGCTCAAAATCTTGCTCGGAAAGTCCCACCGGCAGGCACAACTCTCGCAAATTGCAATTAGAACAAGCGACCTTAAAAGTTTCCGTTTTCATCAAGCCAATTCTACGCACAACCATCCCTTGATCTACATCAAAGCACCCAAACATGGTCTTTGGCACAGTAAGCGCCCATGATGACCATTACTCCAGCCCTCATTCAAGCGTTCGACGTGGCCGGGCCGCGCTATACGTCCTACCCGACTGCCGACCGATTTGTGGACGCTTTTGGCATGGAAGACTATGTGCTTGCGCTTGAGCAGAGAAACATGGGCATTGGACGTGCCGCCAACCCACTGTCTTTATACGTTCATATCCCGTTTTGTGAATCTCTTTGTTACTACTGCGCCTGCAACAAAATTGTCACCAAGCATCACGAACGCGCCGAGCAATACTTGACCTATTTGGAGCGCGAAATTGACCTGACCATTGATTACTTAGGCGCCGGAAAAACCGTCAGCCAGCTTCACTTGGGCGGAGGTACGCCAACCTTCTTTAGTGACCAAGAGCTTGGTCGGCTCATGGCGATCATTCGGCAAAACTTCAAATTAGCCCCGCAAGGTGAGTACGCCATCGAGATTGATCCGCGCACGGTAAATCAAGAGCGCTTAGAACACCTAGCCGCCTTGGGGTTTAACCGCCTCAGTTTTGGTGTGCAAGACTTTAATCCCGACGTGCAAAAAGCGGTACACCGCGTTCAACCCTTTGAGCAAGTCAAAGCGCTCATGGGCTTAGCCAAACAGCTGGGGTTTCAATCGCAAAACATGGACTTGATTTACGGCTTGCCCATGCAAACCGCCGAGTCCTTTGCCCGCACGCTAGAGCAAGTCATTGAGCTGCGCCCCGACCGCATTGCACTTTATGCTTACGCGCATTTGCCGGATCGCTTTAAACCACAGCGGCGCATCAATAGCGCTCTTTTGCCCCAAGCCGCCACCAAAATCACCATGCACAGCCAATCCATTGGCATGCTCATGGATGCTGGATACGACTACATTGGGATGGATCACTTTGCCCTGCACAGCGATAGCCTTGCCAAAGCTAAACGCCAAGGGTTATTGCACCGCAATTTCCAAGGCTACAGCACACAATCGGACTGCGACATGATCAGCCTTGGGGTCTCTGCCATCGGAAAAATTGGTAGCACCTACAGCCAAAACGCCAAGACACTGAATGAGTACTACGACGCGCTTGATCACGGGCATTTGCCGGTTGTGAAGGGCTTATCACTCAATCACGATGACATTCTTCGCCGTACCGTCATCATGTCCATCATGTGCCAAGGATGTGTTGACTATGAATCGATTGAACTGGGGCATCTGATTGAATTCACGAGCTACTTCGCCAAAGAGCTGGAGCAACTCAAGCAGATGGCCTCCAATGGCATGGTTAAACTCTCGCCGACTCACCTAGAAGTCACCGAGCTGGGTTGGTTCTTTGTGCGCGGTATCGCCATGGTTTTTGATAAATATCTACAAGCCGATCGAACGCGCGCGACCTTCTCAAAAATCATTTAACCCAGTCGCCACACCATCATCATGCAAAGCACCCTGATCGCAACGGCTTTCCTGATGGGTATTGCCGGCGGCCCACATTGCATCGCCATGTGCGGCGCGGCTTGTAGCGGAATCGGGCGCGGCAAGCCCCGCGAGACGGCATTTTTTCACATCGGTCGGCTCATCGGTTACGCGGGCTTAGGGCTGATGGCGGCCTCTTCCATACAAGGCATCGGCTGGCTCAGTATTCAAAGCCATGCACTGCGCCCGGTGTGGTCCATGTTTCATGTGGCAGCCATCGTGCTGGGGCTGGTTCTGCTGATAAGCGCCAAGCAACCCGCCTTTTTAGATGCCGGTGCTAAACGCCTGTGGCGACGCATTGGCAGCCATCACCCACTCACACCACTGGGCATGGGCATAGCATGGGCTTTGATGCCTTGCGGCCTGCTCTACTCGGCTGTGCTGATCGCGGCCCTGTCTGCGCAGGCGTTAGAGGGTGCCTTGGTGATGTTGACTTTTGCCCTAGGCAGCAGCCTATCACTCATCATCGGGCCTTGGCTGTGGTTCCGCTTAAAAGGCGTGACATCCACCGGACAATGGGGCATTCGGCTCGCGGGACTCACGCTCGCCATCACCTCGGGCTGGGGTTTGTGGATGGGGCTGATGCACAACAACGCACCTTGGTGCGTCACCCCTTAGATCGCCTTAAACGCCGCACTGAGCACGATGCTGCAAGGCGTGCTCCATCACCACCAGTGCCAGCATGGCCTCCAAAATCGGTGCGGCACGAATGCCCACGCAAGGGTCGTGTCGGCCTTTGGTGACTACCTCAACAGCATGGCCTGCTGTATCAATCGATCGCTTGGGTGACAGAATCGAACTCGTGGGCTTGATCGCAACGCTCACGTCTAAATCCTGCCCCGTGCTGATGCCGCCCAGCACCCCACCGGCGTTATTGGATTTGAAATGCACCTTGCCCTGCACCATCTCGATCTCATCGCCATGCACCGTGCCTTGCTGCGACGCGGCACCAAACCCGGCTCCGATCTCCACGCCTTTCACGGCATTCACGCCCATCATGGCGTAAGCGATGTCGGCATCCAATTTATCGAACAGCGGTTGTCCTAAACCCACCGGCATGTGGCGTGCCACCACACGCAGCCTCGCTCCGCACGAGTCACCTGCCTTGCGCAGCCCGTCCATCAAGGCTTCCAGCGCTGACACGTCGGCAACTGGTGCATAAAAAGGGTTACTCGCCACATAATCCCACGACTCAAATCCAATGTGGATGCTGCCCATTTGCGTCATGCACGCTTGGAACGTGGTGCCATAAGTTTCAAGCAACCACTTCTTGGCAACGGCTCCTGCTGCCACCATCGGTGCCGTCAAGCGTGCCGATGAGCGCCCTCCGCCCCTTGGATCACGAATGCCGTATTTATGCCAGTACGTGAAGTCCGCATGACCTGGCCGAAACGATTGCAAGATGTTGCCGTAATCCTTGCTACGCTGGTCGGTGTTTTGGATCACCAGTGCAATGGGCGTGCCGGTCGTTTTGCCCTCATACACACCCGACAAAATCTGCACCGCATCGGGTTCACTGCGCTGCGTGACGTACTTGCTGGTGCCGGGGCGGCGGCGGTCAAGGTCCCCTTGAATGTCGGCCTCGCAAAGCGCCATGCCGGGTGGGCAACCGTCAATCACACATCCAATCGCTGGCCCATGTGATTCGCCAAAATTCGTAACGGCAAACAAATTGCCAAAGGTATTGCCAGACATGGTGTGATTCTTTTCAAAGTGAGAGGGGTTCAAGCACAAAGTGCTCGGCGATGCGCTCGATTTTACAAGTCCACCCCATCGCTGATGCGACAATAGCGCGGTGCCCGACATCCAAGAACTTCCCGACGAACTCATCAGTCAAATCGCCGCTGGCGAGGTGATTGAACGTCCCGCTTCGGTGGTGCGCGAGCTGGTAGACAACGCACTAGACGCGGGCGCGTCCAGCATCACCATCCGATTGCAAGCTGGTGGCGTGCGCTCCATCAGCGTGGAGGATGATGGCATCGGCATTGCACGCGAGCAGCTGACGCTGGCACTCAAGCGTCACGCCACCAGCAAAATTTCCGCGCTGCATGACCTAGAGTCACTGAGCACCATGGGCTTTCGCGGCGAAGCATTGGCAGCCATTGCCAGCGTCTCGGACCTGTCGATCACCAGCCAAATGGCGGATCAAACGCACGCATGGCGTATTGACGCTCGCACGGGCGAACTCGCCCCAGCCGCCAGAGCAACCGGCACGCACATCGAGGTGCGTGAACTCTTTTTTAGCACCCCTGCTAGGCGCAAGTTTTTAAAAACCGATGCCACCGAACTGGCGCACTGCATCGAGGCCGTGCGCCGCCATGCGCTGGCTCGCCCCGAAGTTGGCTTCTCGATCTGGTCAGACGGCAAACTCCACGAGCAGTGGCTCGCAAGCGCCAACCCACAAGCACGCCTCACGCAAATTTTGGGTGATGAGCTGGGCAGCCACAGTTTGCAACTCCAACAAACCGTGGGCTCAGCCGTCGTCACCGGCTGGGTGGCCACGCCCGACATGGCCAGAGCGCGGGCTGACCAGCAATACGCCTACGTCAATGGGCGCTATGTGCGCGATAAAGTCATTCAACACGCCGTGCGCCAAGCCTTTGCCGACGTGCTCCACGGTGCTAGGCAACCTGTCTACGTGATCTATCTGACGATTGATCCAGCGCGAGTCGATGTCAACGTTCATCCCACCAAAATCGAAGTCAGATTTAGAGATAGCCGCGACATCCACAGCGCGGTTTTTCATGCCGTACAGGGCGCTTTAGCGGCTCCTAGAAGCCAATTTCAAACAGGCGATGCCCCGCAAGCCTTGTCCTCATTAGCCTTCAAGAGCACATGGCCCACAAGCCAATCAGGACAAGGCTTTCAGGCAGGCACTCAATCCAAATTGAGCATCAACGAAGTCCAAGCGCTATGGGGAACGCCCTCGGCTGGCGCACCGTCGGCTCTCACATCCGAACACCCCACCACCGAAGCCCTCGCGTCCGGTGCACAGGGCAGTCGCGACGAAGCTGCCGACGCCACCGACTGGATGCTGGGGCGTGCCATCGCCCAGCTGCATGGGGTCTACGTGCTGGCGCAAAACGCGCAAGGACTGGTCATCGTCGATATGCACGCCGCGCACGGTGAGGTTCTCGCAGAAGCAACTGAAGACGACGACGGGCTCGGCCACGAACGCATTGTGTACGAGTCACTCAAACAACAACTGGCGCATCCGTCAGGGGGACGCATTGCCGCGCAGCCCTTGCTGGTACCCGCCACTTTTGCAGCTACGGCTGAAGAGATCGCCATCGCCCAAGCGCACAGCGCAACCCTTGAGCAGCTTGGCCTAGAGCTCAGCCCCTTCTCGCCCAAAACCCTCGCGGTTCGATCCATCCCGACGGCGCTGCTCCATGGCGATGTGGTGGCGCTGGCGCGTACCGTTTTGGCCAACCTTGCCGAGTTTGAAGATGCCCAGTCCGCGCAAGCCTTGGTACTCGCCTCGCACAACGAGCTGCTCGCCAGCATGGCGTGCCATGGTGCCGTTCGCGCCAACCGCAAATTAAGCTTGGACGAGATGAACGCGCTGCTGCGACAAATGGAAATCACCGAACGCTCCGATCAATGCAACCACGGACGTCCCACCTGGCGGCAAATCTCGATGAAGGAGCTCGATGCGCTCTTTATGCGGGGACGGTAAATGGACAAAGCGCCCATCCTCTGCATCGCAGGTCCCACCGCCAGCGGCAAGAGCCGCTTAGCACTCGATTACGTGCAAGCCCTTGCTGGGCAAGGCGTGGCAGCCGAAATCATCTGCGTTGACTCAGCCACCATTTACCGCGAGATGAACATTGGCACAGCCAAACCAAGTGCCGCCGAGTTAGCCATTTGTCCGCATCACCTCATCGACATCAAAGACCCCAGTGAAAGCTACAGCGCAGGCGAATTTGTGCGTGACGCGACGCGCCTGATTGGACACATACAGGCTCGCAAAGCAACGCCGGTTTTGGTGGGCGGCACGATGCTGTACTTCAAAGCGCTGCTGGAAGGTATTGACGAGTTGCCGGTTGCCGATGCGGCGCTGCGGCTAGCCATCGCGCAAGAGGCGCAAAGCCTTGGTTGGCCTGCCCTGCACGCCAAGCTTGCTTTGGTTGACCCCGTCATCGCCGCACGATTGAACCCCAACGACAGCCAGCGCATTGGCCGCGCACTAGAGGTTTTTCGTGCCACGGGACGAGCTTTATCGAGTCATTTTCAACAGGGCACTCGCCTGCAAGCCTTATCCACATTGACCTTCAAGATCATTGCTCTTGAACCCCAATCCAGACAAGGGCTGCACGAGCGCATTGCAACCCGATTTGATGCCATGCTGGCACAGGGGTTGGTGGACGAGGTGCGTGCGCTCAAACGTCGTCCTGACCTGAGCGCCGAGTTGCCCTCGATGCGCTCTGTCGGTTACCGGCAAGTGTGGGAGTTTTTAGATGGCGCGTACGATGCCACCCAAATGCGCGAACGTGCCATCGCCGCCACACGCCAGCTGGCCAAGCGCCAGCTGACATGGCTGCGCAGCTGGCCTGGCAAAATCTCACTCCCCCAAGTAAGCGGCACGGACTCGTGGGTCGTGCAAGAGCTCTTTCGCGTCGCCGCTGGCACTGATCAAGCCTGACTCCATCACGTAGGCGCGATCCGCCATTTGCAGCGCCACTTTTGCGTTTTGCTCTACCAGCAGCACCGTCACACCTTGCTGGGATATATCGCGCACCACATCAAAAATTTTCTCCACCATGATGGGCGATAAACCCATCGAAGGCTCATCGAGCAGCAGCATGTTAGGACGCGACATCAGGGCTCGAGCCATCGCCAGCATTTGCTGCTCGCCGCCCGATAAGGTGCCCGCCAACTGATCTTTGCGCTCTTTCAGCCTAGGAAACGTCGCAAAGGCGCGATCGATGCCTTCTTGTTCACTGGCCTTGGTGGAGGCGGATTGCAAAGCATACGCGCCCATGTACAGGTTCTCCAAAATCGTCATGCGGGCAAACACGCCGCGCCCTTCGGGAACCATGGCCATGCCGCTAGAGGCAATATCCCACGCGGCTTTGCCAACAATGGATTGACCGGCAAACTCGATGGAGCCCGACTGCGCGGGCAGCAAACCCGTGATCGCTTTCATGGTGGTGGTTTTGCCAGCTCCGTTGGAGCCAATTAACGCAACCAGCTCGCCCTTGCGAACTTCAAAATCAATGCCTTTGACCGCCGCAATAGCACCATACGCCACTTTTAACTGTTTAACGCTCAGCATCATCCGTGTACCTCTGTATGGCTTGCGCCTAAATAAGCCTCTATGACTTTTTCGTTTCGTTGCACCACAGCCGGCGTGCCTTGCGCGATCACGCGGCCATAGTCTAAAACGGTGACTTGATCGCACAAGCCCATCACCAACTTCACATCGTGCTCGATGAGCAAGATGGCTTTGCCATCGCGCCTGATGCGATCAATCAACTCGCGCAGTTGCACCTTCTCGGTAGCATTCATCCCTGCGGCTGGCTCATCCAGCGCCAGTAGTTTGGGCTCGGTCGCCAGCGCCCGCGCAATTTCAAGTCGCCGCTGATCGCCGTAGGAGAGTGTGCGAGCTCGCACGTTGGCAAATCGACCAATCCCCACGTAATCGAGCAGCTCTTGTGCGCGTATCGCAATTTGCCGCTCCTCGCGCGCAAAGGCACGGCTGCGCAGCAGCGCACCGATCACGCTGGACTTGGTGCGGCAATGCTGACCGACCATGACGTTTTCCAGCGCGGTCATCTCGGCAAACAAACGAATGTTTTGGAAAGTACGAGCAATGCCCGCTTCGGCAACGCGGTGTACCGCCGATGGCTTATAGGGCTTGCCCGCCAACTCAAACACGCCACTGTCGGGCACATACAAACCCGTAATGACATTAAAGAAGGTTGTCTTGCCAGCTCCGTTGGGGCCAATCAACCCATACACCTCGCCCGATTGAATCTCTAAACCAACATCGTTAAGGGCTTGCAAACCACCAAAGCGCTTAGAGGCGCTGCCAACTTTTAAAACCGTATCAGTCATACGGAGCCCCCCTCGCGGTTTTTCTGGCCATCATTCGTGACGTTGTTCGCGCGGCTGTTTTCAGCGTCTTTATCGGTCTTCGCTTGATCTGGCAAGGCTTTCAAGCCATGCTCGGGACTGGGCCAAAGCCCCTTGGGACGCACCAGCATGATGCCAATCATGGCAACGGCAATGAGCAGCTGACGCAAGATGGACGCATCAACATGTCCGTTGGTGAGAGCCTGTAAGTCAACCTCGCCAGCAAACCAGCGCAAACCTTCCGGCAAAACCGCCAGCAAAACCGCACCCAGCACAACGCCCGGCAAATGACCAATCCCGCCCAGCACCACCATCGCCACAATCATGACCGACTCCATCAGCGAGAACGACTCGGGCGAAACAAAACCTTGGAACGAGGCAAACATCACCCCCGACACGCCGCCAAATGTTGCACCCATACCAAAGGCCAGCAGCTTTAAATTGCGCGTATGAATGCCCATGGCTTTAGCGGCAATTTCGTCTTCCCGGATGGCCATCCACGCGCGGCCTATGCGCGAATCCGCCAAGCGATAACTGATCACAATCGCCAGCACAACCAGCAACAAAAATAGGTAGTAGTACAGCGTCACCGACTCAAGAACGATAGGCCCCAGCTCTAGCGGTTTTCCCAGATCAAAGCCTAAAAAATGGGCAGAATCAATCCGATCCAGACCTTTGGGACCATTGGTGATGTTGATGGGTGCATCCAAATTATTTAAAAAGACGCGAATAATTTCGCCAAACCCCAGCGTCACAATCGCCAAATAATCCCCCCGCAACCGCAGCGTGGGAGCGCCCAGCAACACGCCAAAAAAACCAGCGACAAGCACCGCCAGCGGTGCCACCACCCAAATGGACACATGCATCCCTGCTGGCAGCATGGCGGCTAACCAAGCAAAGGTTTGAGTTAAGTGCGGCGACGCGAGCAGCGCATAAAGGTAAGCCCCTACCGCAAAAAAAGCGACATAACCTAAATCCAGCAAACCCGCATAACCCACCACAATGTTCAGCCCAATAGCCAACAGCACATACAGCAGCGCCGTATCGGCTGTACGCACCCAAAAATTACCTTTGAGTTGTAAAACAAGGGGCAGCACCATCAGCAACAAGCCTAAAACGATGCGCACGGTTTTCGATTGGAAATTGATAACACTCATCATGATGCCCTACCCTCACGCTCTATCAGCTACGCGCTCGCCAAGCAGACCCGAAGGCCTGAGTGTCAGCACCACAATTAAGACCACAAAAGCAAAGATGTCGGCATATTGACTCCCCAGCACGCCGCCAGTCAGCTGCCCGATATAGCCCGATCCGATTTGCTCGATTAAACCTAGCAGCACCCCGCCAACAACCGCACCAGCTAGGTTGCCAATACCGCCAAACACAGCCGCCGTAAAGGCCTTCAAGCCTGGCATAAAGCCCATGGTGTGCTGCGCCGTGCCGTAGTTGGAAGCCCACATCACACCCGCAATCGCCGCTAGCACGGCACCAATCACAAAGGTTGCCGAAATCACGCGGTCGGGGTTAACGCCCATCAAAGCGGCAACCCGTGGGTTCTCCGCCGTGGCACGCATCGCACGGCCTAAGCGTGTGCGGTTCACCAGCCAACTCAGCAGCCCAAGGCACACCGCCGTCACCGCCAAAATCAGCACTTGCGTTGAAGTCATCACCGCCCCGCCGATGTAGATGGGTTCACTCGATAACAAGCTCGGATACGCCTTGGGGTTGGGGCGCCAAATCATCATGGCAATGGTTTGCAACAGCAAACTCATACCGATGGCCGTAATCAAGGGCGCTAGCTTTGGCGCATTGCGCAAAGGACGATAGGCAATTTTTTCAATTGCAAAATTAAGCGCCGCACACACCACACACGAGACCAGCAGTGCGAGCAAAAGAATCAACCAGCCCGGCGCACCGGGCATGGCTTGCTGCATTAAAGTGATACAGCTGTAACTGGTCAGTGCACCCACCATCAAAACATCGCCATGCGCGAAGTTGATCAAATTGACGATGCCATACACCATCGTGTAGCCCAGCGCCACCAGGGCGTACATGCTGCCCAGCACCAAGCCGTTAATGATTTGTTGGAGGAGTGTCTCCATAGATTGATGTGTCTCCTGTTGTTTGATTGCGGGCTTGCAGTTCAGCCAGCTTCGCACCAATCTTAATCTCTAGGCCACGCGCCACAGGTTGGTAGAACTGCTGAGCGGGTAAGCCCTTAGGCCAATAATTTTCTCCAGCCGCAAAAGCGCCCTCCTCATCGTGCGCGTAGCGGTAGTTTTTGCCATAGTTCAAATCCTTCATGAGCTGGGTCGGTGCATTGCGCAAATGCAAGGGAATAGGCCTCGTCCCGTCTTGCTTAATAAATTGTTGCGTGGCCTTCCATGCCTTGTACACCGCGTTCGATTTAGGCGCTACCGCTAAATACACCGTGCACTGCGCAAGCGTGAGTTCGCCTTCGGGCGAGCCTAGGCGCTCGTATGTCTCGGCGGCATCCAGCGCAAGCCTTAGCGCACGCGGGTCAGCAAGGCCTATGTCCTCCGAGGCCATACGGATCAAGCGTCGCACGATGTAGCGCGGATCAACCCCGCCGTCCAGCATACGCGCCAACCAATACAGCGCCGCATCGGGGTCCGAGCCGCGCACCGACTTGTGCAGCGCAGAGATGGTGTCGTAGAACTGCTCGCCACCTTTGTCGTAGCGGCGCAGCCGCTCGCCCAGCACCTTTTGCAGCCACGCATGGGTGATCAATCCGTGCTTTTCTTTGCTGGCAGCAACGCACAAAGTCTCAACGGTATTGATCAAGCGGCGGGCATCGCCATCGGCGTAGGCAATCAAGGTTTGGGCGGCCGCGTCCTCCATCACCAAAGCGCCTGACTCCTGCAACGCCTTTGCCAAAATGATGTGCAGACCCGCCTGCGATAAAGGCTCCAGCACATACACCACGGCACGCGACAACAGCGCAGAATTGACCTCAAACGACGGGTTCTCCGTGGTCGCGCCAATAAACGTAAAAAGCCCCGACTCGACGTGCGGCAAAAACGCATCTTGCTGCGATTTATTAAAGCGATGCACCTCGTCCACAAACACAATCGAACGCTGCCCAAGCTGCGCGGCGGCCTGCGCCAACTCCACCGCCTCGCGGATGTCTTTGACCCCGCCCAGCACCGCACTGATGGTGATGAACTGCGCATCGAAACTATGCGCCATCAACCGCGCAATGGTGGTCTTGCCAACGCCCGGCGGCCCCCACAGGATGCAGCTGTGCGGCACGCCCGCCTCGAAAGCCATACGCAGCGCGGTTCCTGCGCCCAAGACCTGCTCTTGACCAATCACCTCGTCCAAGGTTTGGGGGCGTAGACGCTCGGCGAGGGGGGGGTGGTGGGAAGTATCGTTTTTCATGGCTTAACCCTAGACTATAAGCCGCATCCACAACAAAAGTTACCGCTCCAAGCAAGCCGGTCGGCAGATAATCTCAACCGTAAAAGCGCACTCAAAAAAAAGGAATCACGATGAAACTAACTGCTGTTTATGAAAAAGTGCCCGAAGGGTCTATTTGTCCAAAGCTGTGGCGCTGATGTTTGAGTCCAATCAATTTTTAGCCGAAGAAAATTTGCCGTGATTTAGAAATTCCTGCACTATGAACCATCCAATCCATCATTCCAGCAGCACGAGCTAAAGCGCCCCCTTAATTCAAACGTTAAACGTATGCCAAGCTACAACTGGTCATGTCCCGCCTGTGGAAACTCTAATGCTGCCGAAATGCAGCAGTGTTCAACTTGTCGATGCCCAGCCTCCTTCACGGCAAAAGACATTGCCGAATATCGTCGTGAATTTGTAGCGCAAGGTGGTTTCGTCGGTGTGACAGCAGCGCCGGTAAGGGATGAAAGCGACTTTGTTGTCCTCAAATTCCTACTTCTCTTACCATTACTCCTCCTTGGCTGGTGTCCAATCAGTCTTCGCAAGCCAGAAGGCAACTCTGAAAAATGAACAGCCCCACGAATATCCAACGCATGTGCGAGATGCCGACACCTCGCTCAAGAACGAGCATCAACGTTAACTTCCACCGAACGCTATGCGATAAAGCCGCGCAGCGCCGGCTAGCTCTACGTTGGGTCTTATGAGAACCGCGCTCGCAACTCTGCTTTGTCTGTTCGTTCCAATTGCTCACGGACAGCAAACTCCCGCTATGTTTCCCACCGCTGCGAGTGCCTTCCTCGCACAAGAGTTACCGAAAATGGAGGTTGCGGTCGCAGAAAAGGATCGCAGCTACTTCTTGGCGGCGAATCAACGTATGGAAGGGTTCCTCAATCAATGGGGGCTACAGTCACCCAGACCAGTTGTCCTTGAACAATTTCCCGCCTGCACTGAAGCTGTAACCGACTTTCTTATTGCTGGCCTTTGCCGTATCTTACCCCCCGGCTCTCTCTGCGAGCCCGGCACTTTTCTTCCGCGAGTTGAAGCCAATATTGCCAAGTGCAACGAACTGGCAAGGCTCAACCCATTCATCAACCCGAACGCGGCGCGATGAAGCCGCGCAGCGCCGATTAGCTCTACGTTAGGGTATATCAATGAATCATTCCACTTTCAAGCCCGTTTTACTGGAGAAAAATATGCCTATCAAATTCACCATACGTGCACTCCTTAGTGCGCTTTGCACAGCGGTTGTGGCACAGTCAAACACGCCTTTAGCGCAAGGGGCTTCTGTGCGAACAATCACGCCCATTTTCAGTCAGTTGCTGTCTCTGGCTTTGCCTACAGGCTTTATGCCAGCATTTGAGGACGCAAAAGGCAACCAATACATTCATGAGTCTGTGCTCCAAGGCGAGTCATTAAAGAGTTGGTCGCAAATGCTCACCATTACAGGTGCAAAAGGCCTTGCCGCAAACCCAAACATAACGCCAAACCAGTTTGCTAGTGGAATGGCTGGGGGTTACAAAAAATCGTGTCCTGACTCCTTTACCGCCACAGGCTTGGGCGTGAATAAGCTTGGCGGCTATGACGGGTTTGTTGCAGTTATCAGCTGTGGGGTGGCTGAGCCAGTTGGGACACCATACAGTGAATCCACGCTCCTTATCGTTATCAAAGGCGAGAACGACTACTACACAATTCAGTGGGCAGAGCGAGGCGCGGCATCTAAAACGCCTATCAAGTACGACCCTGCCAAATGGGTTGATAGATTCAATAAGCTTGCACCTATCAACCTATGTCCAAGGATTCCTAGCGAACAAGCACCATATCCAAGCTGCGCAAATCGCAAATAATGACAAACCCCTAACCCTTCATTCCAGCGGAGCTTCGCCCGCTGACTTCAAACGTTAGCCACTTACTTATGCGGCCTCTACTCACGCTACTAATTTTCTTTTTCTCTACGCAAGGCTTTGCGCAGTGTAAGTCTGCCCCTGCTGAGACATTTCAAGATTTCCTTGCCAAGTTCACCGAGTCCAAGCCCTTGGCAATGTCCCGAACAATTTACCCCACCTATACTTTGCGTCATGAGGTTGGCGTTGAGAATGGCAAAGAGGTTACTTCCGCTGTTAAAACTACCGTTTCAAAAACCAAGGACGAAACCACCCCGACGATCAAGCAGATACTTGTCAAAAATCAAATGGCAATGAATGTTAAAGATGTTCGGAAGAAACAGGCGACAGTGGAAGTCTTCAAAGCCGACACCGACTGGTTACTGACCTATCATTTTGTTGAGCGTCAGGGGTGTTGGTACCTCCATCACATTGAGGATCACTCATTGTGAGTCAGGTGGCTAACCCTTCCATCAAGCGGGACTGGCTACCGCCAGCCCCTTATGTCAGACGTTAGAGCTCAGATGCAGTCCTACCGAGATCAGTTCGGCATTGGTCCGGACTTTCGAGTTCACTACAAGTTCTTGAGCGCAAGCGAAGGCGGGAGGCTGAGCCCGCCTTTTCAGCACATTCGATCGGACTTCCTCTACGCCGATGACGATCCGGTTGCAGATGGGATTTGGTGCATCTGGCCTGAGTTCGTCTCGGAGGCGGGTACATTGATTCCGGCTGATCAGCGAGTTCCGGTTGAAGGGCTCGCTGACATGTACATCCTTAACGCTGAATTGCGTGCGATGCACGCGAAGCGATTACAGCTAGGTACAAAGTGCTTTTTCGTCGAGGGCGCTAAGAAGACCGCCGAATGCGAAGTCGTGGCAATCTGGGGCCTTGCGAATGCTGAGCTCTAACCGGTCGCTCGAGCGGACCTCAACCGGCTGGCCGCGCTACTCTCAGCAGTTGATCATCGCTTCGCGCGGCCAGCCGGTTTCGTCCCCTCAGCTCCGACGTTAGACCTAATCATGGTTAATAGTCCGCTACCAACCGAAGTTCAAAGAAAAGCCCTATGCGGTTTAATGCATGAAGCATTTATCGAGCTTAGGTATCTTGAGGGTGAGCAAGCACACGATTTAGCTTATGCCTTTCATAATTTACCAGCAGAAATTTATGGTTGGGGTAATTGGAGCATTGAAAGCATGAGAGGAAGATTGCAACATTACCAATCCAAACACCAAGCAAATCTAGGTTTTAATTATGTTGCAGCATTTAATGCAATTTTCTAGTTTTGTGTCTAACCCATCCATCAAGCGGAGCTTCGCCCGCTGACTTCAAACGTTAGGGGCACTTGCCCGCAGTCATTTTTCCAAGGAGAAGCGTATGAAAATCAAAGCCGCAACTTTTATTCGTCAAGCCGCAGTTCTGTCCGGTTTGGCCATTTTGTTCACGTCGGTCGCTGCGCAAGTAGTTACCGCTCCAAGCAAGCTATCGGGCAGATGGACAACTGTTGATGGCGCAGCCAGCCAATCTATTTCGGCAAACATTGATGCTGCAACTTCCAAGGGCACACTCACCGTATGGTCAAGCTCATCGGACTGCACCATACGGGATGCCCCCATTGCAGTAACGAGTGCTGGCGAAAAACTCATCCTTAAGGTCGACCCGTCGTACTCGAATCCGTGCAGGTCGGAAGTTTCGGTTGAACTGACCAAGAAGGCGGACTCAGACGACTATGAAGGTGAGCTACGACAGGGGGGCCGTGCTGGTGCACGGTTTCCAATCTTGCGGGTGAAAATGAGCCCCTAACCCGGCAGTCCACACGGACGCTGTGTGATAAAGCCGCTGCGCCGCTCACCTTTACGTTAGCCGTCATGAACCCGCACAAAGTTGATCGTTCCCGAGTGAAGCAATTCACCGACCTACCGAATGTCGGAAAGGCCACCGCTAGCGATCTTCGTCTGCTCGGCTTCCGCTCGCCTGAACAGCTTGTTGGTGAGTGCCCGTTTAAAATGTGCGAACGCCTTTGCCGAAAAACCGGTCATCGTCACGACCCCTGCGTCATTGATGTTTTTATGTCCATTACACACTTTTTGAATGGCGAGTCGCCTCGCCCTTGGTGGGAATTCACAGAGATTCGCAAGAGCACAACTACTGGAGGCAATACAAAATGAAGTTTGGTTACACCATCGTTTATGTCCCTTCTGTTTCCGACACTTTGGCCTTCTACGAGAAGGCATTCGGGTTTCAGGCTCGTTTCCTTCACGAGTCAGGCCAGTACGGCGAATTGGAGTCAGGTTCAACAACCCTCGCCTTTGCCTCTCACGCGCTGGGCGAAACGAACTTCGGCGGTAACTTCGTGCCTGTGTCTGCCACCGCCACACCGCCGGGCATCGAGTTGGCTTTTGTCACCGAAGATGTTTCGTCCGCCTATACCAAGGCAATCGAGGCTGGTGCCGCACCAATCCATGCTCCCGAGCAGAAAC